>JBBIQF010000051.1:0-2375 GCA_037442445.1 Planctomycetaceae bacterium | reverse complement strand
ACAGAGCGTGGCCCTCCACCTTGGAGGGACGCGCTCCGTCGCGTCCGCCGCGCTTTGATACTCGCCGTGCCCCATCCGCTCCTTCCCCTTCGGCATCCGGAAGGCCCCGGGGCTGTCAACGGTCACGGCCAGAAACGCGGCGGCCCATGGCGGCCGGCAAACGGGCGGATTCAGCCGCTACTTCTTCCCCTGGGCCTCGCCGGTCATGGGGACGAACAAAACGGGGGCGATGACGCGGCGGCGGATGGTCCCATCGGCCCCCTTGGTGATGAGCGTCAATTGCTGCGGGTACCCGCCCACCGGAAGCACCAGCCGGCCTCCAGGCGCAAGCTGATCGACCAGCGGCTGGGGCACATGGTTGGGGGCGGCGGCCACGATGATGACATCGAACGGGGCGTGTTCGGGCCAACCCCGGTACCCGTCGCCCGCCCGAACCTGGATATTCTTGTACCCCAATTCGGCAAGGCGTTTCTTGGCCTCCGCGGCCAGCGGTTCCACGATCTCGATGCTAAAGACCTCTTTGCACAACTCGGCCAGCACGGCGGCTTGATAGCCCGAGCCGGTGCCCACGTCCAACGCCCGGTCGCCCGGCTTCGGGGCGGCCAGTTGGGTCATCAGCGCCACGATATACGGCTGGGAGATCGTCTGGCCGTGCCCGATTGGCAGCGGATGATCGTTGTAGGCCCGGCGCCGCTGATCTTCGGGAACGAAGCGATGCCGAGGCACCCGGGCCATCACCTCCAGCACCCGCTGGTCGGTGATATCGCGGGCCCGGAGTTGGTTCTCGACCATCTCCCGGCGGCGCTCGGCGTACGGATCCTCCTCGGCCGCAGCCGGCGCCGCCACGGGGGCCGCTGCCTCGGCCTGCGAGGCGGCGTGCGCCAGTTCCGCATCGCTTGGAACCATCCCGGTGGACCACACGCCTAAGTTTCCGCAGATCAGGATCGCGCCAATCGCACTGGCAGCCACACCCGCTAACAGCACTCGCACCCGAGTCCGCTGAAGAGTGGCGGTCATGGTGCACCCCCTCCTCAGGAGATCCGTTGCCCCCACAATTCTATTCCCAAGCCGGGGCAAGCGCCAAGCAGCCGCACCCGGTTTCTTGGGCCGCCGACTGCCCTGGGCACGCCGTGCGCCTGTGCACGACCAGCCTTGCCTAGTGTTCCGCCGTAGGATGCCCTGCGCCCAGCAAGGCGGCACGCTTCTTCGGCCCTAGACTCGGCCGGCGGGCCGGTCATTTCGCCCGTGGTGTCGGTGGTTGGCTCAGAGGCGGCAGGCCCATTTCGCGGCGCAGCCGCTCGGCATCTTCGGCAGTGATATGGTAGATCCGAATCGAGTAGCCCGCGCTTGCCACGGGCTGTAGCTGGAGCAGGTATCGCAGGTCGGAACTGGCGAACGGCGGGCCGGCGGAGCTCTGCAACAGATGCACGCTGGCCGCGTACCAGCCGGTTTCGGGAACCGAGCTGGGAAACCGGTTGCTTGCGCCCGCACCTCTGTCCGGGGTTGGTAGGGGCAGCACGTCGTCCAGTGCGGCGATTTCGAAGGGTGCGGAGCCGAAATAGGCGAGGCGCAGGGGGCGGGCCTCGGGATGCGCGTGGCACCATCGCTTCAAGTAAAGCAGGTCCTGGCCCCAGTCGATGTTGCTATCTAGCAGGTGCCGGTGGCCGTTTCGGGGGCCGCCTACCAACTCGTTGAAATACGAAAGGCTGTGGGGGTAAACCCAGAGGCTGCTGGCGGCGGACCAGGCCAAGGCCGCCACGATTGCCGCCGCAGTCCACCGCGTGCGCTCAGTGCCGAGAACCAGGCTCGCCCTGCTCATCCAAATAAACAAGAACGGCATCGCGGGCAAGACATAGCGCAGATGATGGTTGAAACCGGTCTGCGAGCTGACCAGCGCCAGGATAACAACGGCGGGAGCCAGCACAACGCATTCGTGGGCCCAGCCGGGCGACCGCCCTCGCAGGCCCCAGGGCAATCCCATCGCCAGAATGAGCAACGCAATAACGCCCAAGGGCTCTTTGATCAGCAGGCCATAGAGGTAATAGTACCACCACCCGCCCAGCCGCCATTGGCCACGGAGATAGGACCACATTCCCATTTCGAAGTCGCGGCGCTGGCGATCGATTCCCCAGAGGTAGTTTTCCGGCAGCGGCACAGGCACGTGGGCAAGCCACGACCCTGCGAACCGGTTTCCCCACTCAGCGGGCGCGGTATGGCTATCCCCACCCCCCAGCAGCGAGCTGGCGAATCGGTATTTCCCCAGCGGTTGGAACGAGCCTTCGAATCCGTACCCGGCGTTAATCAAGACGATCGCCACCGTGAGAATAACAAGGAGCTGGGCGATCTGCCCGCGCCATGGCGACGGCGCCGGGCCA
>JBBIQF010000050.1:0-2392 GCA_037442445.1 Planctomycetaceae bacterium | reverse complement strand
CAAGCCCAGGCGCAGGGCCGCCTCGGCAACCCGGCGTGGCTCGTCGGGGTCGGGCGGGCGGGTCTTCCCCTTGGCCACCGCGCAGAACCCGCACCGCCGCGTACACACGTCGCCCAGCACCATAAAGGTGGCGGTCTTGTGCGCGTAGCATTCCATGCGGTTGGGGCAGCGGGCGTGCTCGCACACCGTCTGGAGCCGCAATTCGTCGATCAGCCGGGCGGTGAAGTGGCCGGCGTTGCCTTTGGGGACGTTGCGCTTCAGCCAGCGGGGAAGGGGATGGGGCATCGGTTCCTCGGACTTGGGGTGGCTGCACAGGGCTCCACGGGCGGTGGGCAAGCGACTAGCCGATGCGGCGAATACAGGTCAGGCACATATCGTCGGTCGGGGTCTGGTCGCCGATGAAGGCGCGGACATCCTGGAGGACCTGGCGGGCCAGATCGAACCGCGACGTGCCGGGCGGCGGGGCGCGCCGGGCCGCACGCTGGAGGAACTGCTCCAGCCGCTCCAGCCCGTAAAACTCGCCCTGGGCGTTCACGGCATCGGGGATGCCATCGGTATGCAGGGTAAGGATTTCGCCCGGTTCGAGGGTCAGGAGGTATTGCGGGTAGTCGGAATCCTCGTCGATGCCCAGGGGCAGGCCGCTGGACTGGCGGGGGATGCTTTCCACCATTCCCGAGTTGCGGCACACCAGGGGGGACAGGTGGCCGGCGTTGACGATGCAGAACTCGTGGCGTTGGGGATCGAGGACGGCCACGACCAGGGTAACGAAGCGGCCTTCCCAGCGGCCCTGGCAGAAGGCCCGGTTGAGGTGGGCCATGGCTTCGGCCGGCGTGGCATGGCTGGCCAGGGCGTAGCGGACCTCGGCCGACAGCCGGGCCATCAACAGCGCCGCCGCAATCCCCTTGCCCGAGACATCGCCCAAGGCCAAGGCCAGCCTGCCGCCAGCAAGCGGGATGTAGTCGAAGTAATCGCCCCCCAGCTCCCGGGCGGGCTCGTAGAAATCGCCCATCTCGTAGCCCGGCAGTTGCGGCGGCGCAGCGGGCAGCAGTCCCTGCTGCACCGTATGGGCCAGGCGGAGTTCCCGCTGGGTCAATTCCTCTTGCAGGCGTTGTTCGTGGAGCTGGGCGTTTTCCACGGCCAGGGCCGCCTGCCCCGCTACGCTCGCCAGCAGCTCCAGGTCTTCCTCGTTGAAGCGCCGGCGCTGGTCCAGGGTGTGGATCTGAATCAGGCCCAGCACCTCTTGCTGGCTATCCAACAGCGGGGCGCACATCATCGAATGGATTTGGAAATCCACGATGCTGTCGCTCATGCGGAACCGCGTGTCGCTGGCCGCGTCGGCCGAAAGGATCGCCTCCTTGCGCTGCACCACGTCGTTGAGGATGGTGCGGCTGATGCGGATCTCGTCGGAATCGTCGGCGCGGCGCGATTTGACCGCCTTGGGAACCAACCGGCCTGTACTCTCGTCCCGCAGCAGCACGAAACCCCGGTCCGCCTGGATAAAGATGGTGAAGAGGTTGTCGAGGAGTTTGGGGAGGACCTCATCGAGGCGCACGGCCCGGGCCAGGCTCCGGCCAATTTCCACCAACGCCCGGAGCTTTACCTCGGCCCCCACCCGCACGTGCGCGCCGGTGCTGCTGGTGAGGACCTCTAGTTTGGAGATCACCGTCGAGCCGCGCCCCACGGCCGCGTCGTCCACCACGACGACCGAATCGCTGGCTTCGGTTTCCTCGGGCCGGCCCGCCGGCGGCATCTCGTGATGGAACGAAAAGACGATGTCGCAGATGCGGATCTGGTCGTTCTCGGCCAGGCGCCGCCGGCCTTCCAGGCGCTGGTCGTTGACAAAGGTTCCGTTGCGGCTTTGGAGGTCTTCGATGTAATACTGCCCGCCGACTTGGAGCACGCGGGCATGTTGCCGGCTGACGGGCCCCAGATCGAGTACGATGTCGCAATCCGGGTGCCGTCCCAGAATCACCGAGGGGCGGGTCAAGGGGATGACCTGCCCGGGGCTCCATCCTCGCACTGTCTTCAGAGCAGCCATGGGAGTACCTGCACGGCCGAAACCATCGGGCAAAGGCCGGCAAGGGCCGGCCCGAGCCCGGGGAGGCCGGGGGCGACTGGGCGGCACGGCCCCGCGTGCGCACACTGGGCAAACGAAGCGTGTGCCGCACGGCAAGGGGCCGACCCGCGGGGGGCCGACCGGGGGGCGACCGGGTCCCTCTGCCGTCGTCGCCCGGAGCGCGCCGCCCCTCAGTAGAGCCAGGGCACGAGGCGCCGGGTCCGGCGTCGATAGGCGGCGTAGCCGGGCAGGCGCTCCTCGAGCCAGATCACCTCGCGGCGCGCCTTCAGGTCGAAGAAGACGAACAGGACGCCGGCCATGACGGCAGCGGCCGGG
>JBBIQF010000049.1:0-2403 GCA_037442445.1 Planctomycetaceae bacterium | reverse complement strand
GGCCCACCACCGAGACGAACTCTCCGGGGCCGATATGCAGGTTCGCCCCGTCCAACGCCGCGATCCACTGGCCACGGTGCCGGTACTGCTTCGACACGTTTTCCATGACGAGCACGGTCTAGACCTCCTGGAAAGTGGTGCAAGGGTCCAACCGGGCGGCACGCCGGGCGGGGAAGAAGCTAGCCGCCAGCGCCAAACTGGCCGAAACCGCGATCGCCAGCCCCGCCAATTCGGGCATGGGGAGCACGGGCACCCCGGCCAGGCGCGGCCCCAAGACCAAGGCCAGCACGGTGCCGAGCAGGTAGCCGGCCACCCCGCCGGCCGCCCCCAGCACCAGGGCTTTGGACAAGAACAGGCGAAGGATGAACCCCGATGTGGCCCCCAGCGCCATCAGCGTGCCGATCTCACGCCGCCGCTGGTGCACGTTGGCATACATGTAATTGGCGATCCCCGCCCCCCCGACCAGAACGATGATTCCCAAGAATACCGCCGACAACTGGGCCATCAGCCGGTTCATGCGAATCTGGGCGTCGGCGATCTGGGTGATGGTTACCACCTTGGCTTCGGGCAAGAGGGCGTTGAGCTTCTGGACCAGGCCCTTGGAAATCTCCTGGCAGCAGCCGATAACCTCGATGGCGTTGATGACCGGGCCCTTGCCCGAAAGCTCCTGCACGCGATGGAGGTGGGCAAACAGCCGGCTATCGTCGATCGTCCCTGTCTGGGGCAGCGTGGCAGTAACACGGAAGCGGGTGCCCAACAGCTCCAGAGCCGCGCCTTCTCGGAGGCGCAAGGCCGCCGCCACCTCGGCCCCCACCAGCACTTCGTCGCCAGCCAGATGGTCGATCACCCGTTTGCGCACCAGCGTCTTCTGGTCGTTGCCGGTAAAAGGGAGGGTGGGCATGGCGCCGCAGCCGGCCGGGCGCGAGAAAATGCCGGCGCCGGACCACGCCGCCTTGGCCTGGAATTCGTTCTTGGGGAGAATTCCCGTCAGCAGATACTTGCGCCCCCCGAGTTCCACGGGCACCGAGAGTTTGGGGGAGAGGTTGTCTAGCCCCCGCAGGTCCGAAAGGGCCAGCCGCGTGACGTACTCTTCGGGAATGGTATCGCCTTGGACGTCGGCGGCGTAATAGTCCTGGAGGGTGACCGATTTGGGCAGGATCAAGATATTGGCGCCCAGGGAATCCATCTGGCGGGCGACCGCCTTTTCGGAATAGTAGGTGATGTTCTTGATCGCGACGATGACGGTAATGCCCAGCACGACCGCCAGGAAGGTGGTAACCAATTGGCTCTTGCGCTCAAACAGTTCGCGTGCTACCAGAGTGCGCATGCGCATAGCAGGTCCTTTGCATTCGGTTTGTTGGGCCGCATCCGCCCGGGTTTCAGTTTCTCGGGCCGCATCCGCCCGGCCCGCAGGCCCCGCCCGCACACGGGCTGGACGCCGCCTTCTGAAGCGCCTCGACCAAGGCTTGTTTGTCCGTGGCGCCCTCGACCTGGGCGATGATCACCCCCGGGGGGGCCACCAGCGCGGTAACGGCCACGGCAGTTTTTGGATCGATCTCGAGGTCCCCCAGGAACGGCGCCTCGCGGCTGTCGGCCGGATCGAGCACGATGACTTCCGTGGCGGTTTGATAGCGTGGGTCGGCCTGGAACTGCCGAACCCCTTGCATGGCTTCGGTATTCGAGCGCGTCGAGGCGTTCTGCACGCATAGAAAAACGAGCTTTCCGTCCTGAAGGGCCTTCATGCACCGCTCGGCAGACGGCGAGCCGAAGGCGCCTTGCAACTCCGTGCTCGTGAAAGACCGCGGGAATCCCCCCATCACCGCGCCGTTGGGCGCGATGGCCAACACCAGCGGCATGGGGGCGCGGTCCAGCCCGAACTTGGTTACAAGGGGGCGCTCTGAAGGATCATCGACCCGCACAGCTACCGCGTCGGCTCGGTCGGCCAGGTCCTTCATCGCTTCATCAAACACCTGCCGCATGGCCTTGGTCGGCTCATCGTCGCTCTTCCAGAAAAAGGCGAAAAGGTACTTCCCTTGGCGGGCGGCTTCTTCCATGGCTGCCCGGCCGCGACTGGGCCCTCCGGTGGCTGGGGGCATGGTGGGCGGCGCGGCTGAAGGCCTTTCCGCCAGCACCGGGGAATCCGCGCCGGAGTTTGTCCCGACCGAACCGAATAGGCCGCGACCAAACACCGCAACCAGGCCTGCGGCCACCACAACCACCGCAGCCACTCCACCAATCAGTCCTCTCAGTTTTCGCATGGAAGCACCTCGACAAGAAACAAGAAAGGGGGGCCATCGGGGCGAACCGCCCCCGCGCCAAAGAGCGGCCCGTGTGCGCCGAACAACGCGTCCTGGTCGCTCGGCTTGCGGCCCAGGCGGCGCGAGAGCACCGTGTCCGTATGAG
>JBBIQF010000048.1:892-2413 GCA_037442445.1 Planctomycetaceae bacterium | reverse complement strand
AGGGCCCCTTTGGCCGATTTGCCGATGGCATCGCCGATATAGGGGACCACGCCCAGCAGCGTAAGTCCGGCGCCGACGTAATCCTTACGGCGAATGCTGTTGGCGGCGCTGAGCAAATCGGAGGTGGGTGTGGGATCGATCACCCCCGCGGCGTCCAACGCGGTCTGCAATCCCAGCTCCGCCAGCTCGCGCCGGCAGTACTCGATCTCTTTCTGCGCCTCCTCGGCCTGGCGGCGCGCCTCCCGTTCCGCAATGCTCGGGTTACCGGTGGCCATGGGCGTTTCTCCCTCGCAATTGGCCAGCCCCTGGAATGATACGGTTTACGAGCCAGCCACTTCATGCCCCCCGGTCGGAACCCTGCTTTCCGCTGCCACCCTATTCCATTATGGGGCCGGCTGGGGTCGAAGTTGCCGCTTTCTGGTCGGCCGGCCCCGCCGGGCAGCCCGTTTCGCCCGCACAGGTGGCATACGCGGCCGCTGGCACACCGCGGCATTGCCTCCATGGGGGGACAAACTGGCATCGCGATGCAGTACAGGCAGCGCTGAATCCCCTACCGCCGCGGGGGGAACCACGCTGCCGGACGCTGCTCGATGGTTGCGGGGATCCGCATTTCCTGCCCACCACGCAGCACGGTAACCACGATCTGGGTGCCAATCTTGGCACGCGCGACGGCCAGCCGCACATCCTCGGCGTCGCGGACGGTCTGATCGCCCACGGCCACGATGACGTCGCCCGGCTGGATGCCCGCTTTGGCCGCCGGCGAGTCGGCCGCCACCGCCGTCACCACCACGCCGCGAGCCTCCGTAAGTCCAAAATGCTTCGCCAGTTCCGGGGTGACCTCTTGCATCTGGATGCCCAGCCAACCCCGCGTGATGCCCGTGGTCTTCAAGCGCTCGAAAACCCGCTGCGCCAACTGGCTAGGGATAGCGAAGCTGATACCCCGATAGCTTTGCCCCACAATCGCTGTGTTGATCCCCACCACCTCGCCCTGCATATTCACCAGCGGGCCGCCGCTGTTACCCGGGTTGACCGCGGCATCGGTCTGCAGGAAATCGCGGTACCCGGTGTTATCCAAGTCCACGCGGCGTTCCTTGGCGCTGATGATGCCGGCAGTAACCGAGCGGGCTAGACCGTAGGGGTTTCCCACGGCCAGGACTTCGTCGCCCACTTCGAGCCGGTCGCTATCGCCCCATTTGGCAGCAATCAGGCCGTTGGCGCTGATCTTCAGGACCGCCAGATCGCTTACCGGGTCGGCACCAATGATCTGCACGTCGTCGATGAACCGGCCATCGCTCAGTTTGACCCGCACGGCCGAGGCCTGGTCGATCACGTGCGAATTGGTAAGGATGTAGCCCTGGGCATCGATGATCACCCCCGAGCCTTGCCCGACCGCCTCGTACTGGGGCGGGGGGAGGAACGCCCATTCGTCCAGCACCCGCGGGCCGGCCATGACCCGTACCGTATCGATGCCCACCACGCTGGGCTCGATGATCTTGGCGGCCAGGCGGTAGCGGCTGGTCT
>JBBIQF010000048.1:0-822 GCA_037442445.1 Planctomycetaceae bacterium | reverse complement strand
ATCGCATAGCTGATTTCCTGCGCCAGATACGGTAGCGCCAAGAGCACCAATAGGCCCGCCAAGAACAGCAGTAGCGCCGGCAACAGCGTGTGCCGAGGGCCGCGGCCTGGGCGCGACGCCGGTGTTTCGATAGGCATCTCTTCCTCGCGACGCTCGATGAACTCGGGCATGGACATCCTATAGCCTCCGAATCACTGCCGGGATACTTCGCGTCAAGGCCGCCGCGTGCCCCCCTGCGGATTGCCACGCCGAATGGGACCGCCCAACATGGCCGCCCAGCGTGTTGCTCCGCCCGAGGCGGTGGCATCCCAAAACGAAGCTCGTTTGGGCGGCGCGGCCGACGGGCCTATTCTGCCGCACTCGACGGACAAGCGACATGTCCTCCGGTGATTATAGGGCGCCGCGGGCCTCCGCCCAGATGGCAGCCCCCGCCCGCGGCTCTTCCACCAACTACACCGGTGCGGGCGAAGCCGCCTGCAACCTTCGGGCGCCGACCCCAGGGCCGGCACTAGAGGATCAACATCGCATCGCCGTAACTGTAGAAGCGGTACTCCTCGCGAATGGCCTCTTGATAGGCCCGGACCATGAGGTCCCTTCCGCCAAAGGTGTAGACCAATACCAAGAGCGTGGTGCGGGGCAGGTGAAAGTTGGTCATCAAGGCATCGACAGCCCGGAATGTAAATGGCGGCCGAATGAACAGGTCGGTCATGCCCGTGAAGGGCTTCAGCGAACCGTCGCGGGCCGCTGTCTCCAGCACGCGAACGCAGGTGGTCCCTACGGCGATCACCCGGCCGCCCCGCTGCCGGGCCCCCTCGATGGTCC
>JBBIQF010000047.1:0-2421 GCA_037442445.1 Planctomycetaceae bacterium | reverse complement strand
TCGTCGCCCAGGCGGCGAAAGGCCTGCATGAGTTTGGCCACCACCTGGTGGTTCTTGGGGTAGGCGATTTGAGCGCGTGCGAGGACTTCGGCGGCGGTGCGGGCATCGCCCCGGGCCAGGCACAAGTCGCCTTTGAGCAGCAACGCGCCCAATAGCGCCGGCCGTTGCCCCAGGGCCTGGTCCACCAGCCTCTCGGCCTCGTCCAGCCGGCCCTGTTGGCGCAGAGCTTCGGCCTCCAGGGCAAACCGGTCGGGGCCGGGCGGCGCGGCCGAGAGCGTCTGCCTGGCGGCCTCGGGCTGCTGGAGCTGGAGCTGGCACTCGGCCAGTTCCAGGAGCACGGCTGGGCGGTCGGGCAGCTCCCGGCCGGTGCGCCGCAACGCCTCCTGGTAGTTCTCCACCGCCTGGGCGTATTCCTGGAAATCCTTATACATCGAGGCCAGCAAGCGGTGCGGCCGGGGATCGTCCGGCGCCAGTTCCGCCACCCGCAAAAGATGCACCGTCGCCTCGCGATTCATCCCCAACGCGTAATACGACAGGGCGAGGAAACGGTGGGCCTCGACAGCCGCGGGATCGGCCTCGACGGCCTGGCGGAGCAGGCGGGCGGCATCGGCCCAGCGGCGGCCTTCATATAGGGCCCGGCCCGAAAGCGTCAGCGTGGCCACCCGCAAATCCGGGTGATCCACCGCGTGCCCGAACTCCGCCAGCGCAGCCCTTTGCTTGCCCGATTCCAAAAACACCACCCCGCGGAGGAAATGGGCATGGGGCGCAAAGCCCGGGGCTTGGTCAAGGGCATCGGCATAGCGGCGCACCGCGTCCCACTGCCCCCTGCGGACCGCCTCTAAGGCCAGGGCAAAGCGCTGGGCCGGCTGGCGCCAGTACCAGGCATAGACGGCGGCGCTTGCCGCGGCCACAAGCACGGCGCCTGCGGCCGCCCACCATCGCCAGCGCCGTTGCCCCTGGCGGCCCGCAGGTTGCGGCGCGTGCGGTTTGGCAAGGAGGCGTTCCATTTCCGATACGCTCGAGCGTCCGCCGGGTGCCGAGAAGCTTACTTCATTGTACCTTCAACCGCTCCCGGCGTGGCGGAAGGCGGGCCGGCTGCACCCGGGCCGGGTTTGGCGGCACTTTCCGGCGGGCTGGCCCCCACCCGGGCTGCCTCCAAGCGGTGGTATGCCGCCCGCTCCTCGTCCCCCTGCTCGGCATAGAACCGGGCCAACAACGCATGCGTGGGCCCGTGATGCGGGTCGCAGCGCAGGGCGCCGGCCAGCCACCGCAACGCCTCGTCGCGCAGGCCCTGGCGCAGTAGAATCTCGCCGGTCTGAAACCGCAAGCCCGGATCGTTCGGCCGGTGCACCAATTGCCGGCCGAGTTCTCCGACCCGCTCGTACTCCACCCGAATCTGCTGGGCACGCTGCTGGTGATAGGCGGCCTGTTCCGCCTGGCCTGCGCGGGCCAGCACCGTGGCCAGATGCACGTGGATTTGCGGCTCGCCCGGCGCCAGGGCCACCGCCTGCTGGAGCACCGTGCGGGCCTCGTCGGTCTTGCCCTCGGCCAAGAGCAGGCGCCCCAATTCCCCCAGCACGATGCCCCGCGAATAGGCCGGCAGTTCGGCCTGCAAGGCCCGGGCGATGGCCGACCGCGCGGCGGGAGTGTCGCCCCGGCGGACTTCGCATTGCGCAAGCCCCACCAGAGCTTCGCCATCGTCGGGGGCATCGGCCAGGCGGGCCAAAAACTCCTGGCGGGCCTCGTCCACCTGGTTTTGCTGGAGCAACAGCCGGGCCAGCCTCAGCCGGGCCTCGCCCAGCGAGGCAATCCGCTCCAAAGCCGCGCGGTAGTCTTCCGCCGCGCCCGCCGAGTCGCCGGCCTGTTCCCGCAGATACCCGCGCATGACGTGGGCGTGCGGCGCATCGGGCCGCCACCCCAGCCACGCCTCCAGGCATATCCAGGCATCACGCCAGCGAAAGCTCCGCAGATACCCCTTGGCCAGGGCCTCGTACAGTTCCTCGGCCACATTGTCGGGCACGCCCTCGGCGATCATCGCTCGAAGGCGGACCTCGGCCTGCCCTACCTCGCCCGACTGGACTTCCGCAAGCCATACCTGGCGGCTTAGGTCCGACTCGGGCCAGCCCAGCGCCCGGGCCTTCTCCAGGTACGCCGCAAACCGTTCGAGCTGGTCGGCCCGCCGGCAGGCCGCGGCCAGCAAGTATTGCACTTCGGCCGAGTGGGGTTGCACGCGCTCGGCCTTGCGGAGCGATTCGATAGCGGCCAGGAAGTCGCCCTCAGCCAGCCGCTGCCGCGCCACGCCGATGTGGTACAGCCCCACGGCCCGCGGGACGCTCAGCCAGCCGGCCACCGCCACCGCCGCAAGCGCAATACAACCGACCAGGAGCCGGCCACGGCGACGAATCTTGGTTACGAGAACCC
>JBBIQF010000046.1:0-2428 GCA_037442445.1 Planctomycetaceae bacterium | reverse complement strand
GGTATAAAGGACTTCCGCCTTTGCACTTTTCGGGGTCCGGCCAGCGGCGCCGCGCTGGCCCGCCATATGCGACGAGGGAGCTTCGGGTGAAATCGCTTGCGGGCATCTCCTTGGCCGACGTCCAGGCCGTCTACAGCGGCCCGGAAGGGGAGCTTTGGGAACTTCTGATGGGCGAGCAGATTCATCTGGGCGGCCTGGAATCGTCGCGGGAATTGGCGGCGGCGGCCGGCATCGGCCCCGGCATGGCCGGCGCAGACCTGTGCTGCTGCACCGGCGCGGGGATGCGTTTCTTGGTGCGATACTGCGGGGTAAGCCGGATGACAGGCGTGGACGCCACGCCCGCGGTCATCGCCAAAGGCCGCACGCGGAACCAGGCGGCCGGGCTCGCCGGCCAGATCGAGTTCGTGTTGGCCGATGCCTCGGCCACGCCCCTGGAAAACGGCGCGCTTGATTTCGTCTGGGGCGAGGATGCCTGGTGCTACGTGGTCGACAAGCAGGCGCTGGTGGCCGAAGCGGTCCGCCTGGTTCGCCCCGGCGGCGTGATCGCCTTTACCGATTGGGTGGAGGGGCCAGCCGGCCTCAGCGACGCCGAGGCCCAGCGATGGCTGGGCTTCATGAAGTTTCCCAGCGTGCTCGATCTCGAGGCGTACCCTGCCCTTTTGCGGGCCGCGGGGTGCACGGTGGTCGTGGCCCGCGATACCGGGCGATTTGCCCGCTGCCTGGAGCTGTACCTGGATATGGTCCGCATCCAGTTGGCCTACGATGCCCTGCGGATTCTGGGCTTCGATGTCGCCAAACTCGACGCCCTGGCCGGCGAAATGGAGTTCATGCATCGCCTGGCCCAAGAGGGCAAGATCGCGCAAGGCATGTTTGTGGCCCGCAAGGCGGTTTGAATCGGCAAATCTCGAGGGTGGAGGAGTGGCATGGAACCCGGCGGCTGTCCCAGGGGCGATGGCGGGCAAGCCGCGGCGGGAAACGGCGCCGGTGCCCGGCCGGACTGCCAGGCGGGCGATGCTGGCAACCCCGCCGCCTGGTTCGACAAGATGCTCGAACACTGCTACCAGTATGCCGCTTCTGCCAAGGCCCAGGGGCAGCGGGTGGTCGGCATCCTCTGCGAATACACCCCCCGCGAGCTGATCATGGCGGCCGGCGGCGTGCCCGTGCTGTTGTGCGGCGGCTCGGCCAAGACGATCCCGGCGGCCGAGGAATACCTGCCGGCTAACCTCTGCCCGCTCATCAAATCGACCTTCGGCTATCATGTGCTGCGGAGCAATCCGTTCCTGGAAATGGCCGACCTGGTGGTGGGCGAGACCACCTGCGACGGCAAAAAGAAGATGTACGAGCTATTGGCCCAATCGCGGCCCACATATGTGCTGGAGCTGCCGCACAAGGCCGACGATGCCGACGCCCAGGCGCATTGGTACCGCGAGTTGGTGAAGTTCCGGGACGAGCTTCAGGACCGCTTCGGCACGCGGATCACCGAAGGCGGCCTGCGCCAGGCGATTTCTGCGATGAATCGCCAGCGGGCACTGCGGCGGCAACTGGCCGAACTGATGGCCTGCGATCCGCCGCCCCTTACCGGCCGGCAGTTGCTCCGCCTCAAGAGCAGCATCGCGGCCATGCCGGCGGCTTTGGCGCAGTACGCCAAGGTGCTGGAGTTTTATCGCGGAGCGCCGCGTTCGGCCGATACCCCCCGGCCGGTCCGGGTGCTGTTGACCGGCGTGCCCATCGTCCACGGTGCCGAGCGCGTCTTGGAGATCATCGAACAAAGCGGCGCGGTGGTGGTGGCCATGGAGAACTGCACCGGCCTCAAACCGCTGCTGGAAGATGTGGACGAGTCGGCCGCCGATCCCCTGCGGGCCCTGGCCGAAAAGTACTTCCACCTGCCCTGCTCGGTCATGACGCCCAACCGCCGGCGCTTCGAGGTGCTGCGCACTTTGGCCCAACAGTACCGGCCGCAGTGCCTCATCGAACTCATCTGGCAGGCCTGCCTGACGTATGATGTCGAATCGTACCAGGTCCGCCGGCTGGCCGAGGAGGAATTGGGCCTGCCGTACTTGCGGATCGAGACGGATTATTCGCCTTCGGACTCGGCCCGGATCGCGGTGCGGGTCGAGGCGCTGTTGGAGACGGTTCGGGCCCGCCGGGCCGAGGAGTTCCGGTGAATACCCCTATCGTGGCCGCCTACTGCCACCCGCTGGTCCCGCCGGAGTGGATCGCAGCCCACGGGGTGCGCCCCCAGTGGCTGCGGTTATCGCGGGCACCGGGGGCGGCGGCGGCCATGCGGCGCGGGGTGTGCCCGTATGCTGCCGCGTGGATCGAGCACGTCGCAAGCCGGCTGTCATGCCCGCCGGCGCCGGGGGCGTGCCGCATGCTGGCCATCGCCACCACCACCTGCGATCAGATGCGATACGCAGCAGCCCTGGCC
>JBBIQF010000045.1:2177-2438 GCA_037442445.1 Planctomycetaceae bacterium | reverse complement strand
GCGGGTGCAGGGCGAGGTATTCGAAGACGGCCTGGCGGAACAGCCGGCCGGTCCGTGCGTCCGGCGCCTGCCGATCGCGGAACACATGCCCCCCGTCGCGCACGGCGGCCGTTTCGAGCATATCGGCCAGTTCGCCCAGGCGGGGGCGATCCAGCCGGTCCAGCCGGCAACCCTCCAACAGGTCGCAAAACTCCACCACATGGACCAGGCGGCGGACCAGCGGATAGCGGGCATCGCGGACCAGCCCAGCCAGCACGTCGG
>JBBIQF010000045.1:0-2157 GCA_037442445.1 Planctomycetaceae bacterium | reverse complement strand
TCGGTGATGGTCAGCACCTGGTCCCAGGTCGCGCGATGGCCGGCCACAAGCGGCGGGGGCTGGGCGGCGCGGGGGCGCTTCTGCCACCGCTCGACCAGCGCCCGGGCCTCGCGGTGATGCGACTCCAGCGTCCGCCCCCGGTCGGCAGCCGCCGAGGGACAGTAGCGCCGCAGCGTCAGGTACGCAAATCGCTCCAGCGGCACCACCTGGAGCGGAAACATCTGGCACACCAGCGGCTTGGCCTCCAGGCCGAATTGCTCGTGGATCCGGCACCGCCCCTGGGGCGTGAGAAAAATGCAGCTTCCGTCGGGCCGCTTGGCCAGCTCGTACCGGGCCGGCCACCACCCGCGGCGAATGACGATCTTCTGCCCCCGGTACTCCGGGTGTTCGGCCCAGCGCTGGCTCTGGAGCCGGGCGATATCGCCGGCATCCAGCTCGACCACCGTCCCCCGGCAGCAAATGCCGCAGCCGTGGCAGTCCCACCGCTCGACCACCGGCAACGTTCGAATAGGCAAACTCATGGGCAAATACGCTTCTGCCCGCGTGGCAGGACGGGCCGCTTTGGCCGCTTTTCGGACCGGATTGGACTACAGATAATCCTCAAGATGCTTGAAGTTCTTCATCTCTAGAAGACTTGCGTTATAGGGCGTCGTGCCGCCGGCACGTTCGTACACATCGCGGTCCAGATACAACTCGTTGTGCGGCTTGAAACCCGGGATGGTCAACACGTTGACGAATACGTCCAACCCCCGGTGGCCTGTCCCCGGCGGGATGTACACCACCATCCCCGGCTCCAGAGCCACTCGTTGGTAGCGGCCGAGGTCCCGCAGGTCGGGCAGTGCGATCAGCCAGGCCTGCCTGCCCGAAGTGTTCAAGCCGTACACGCGGGGGTCCAGCACCAGGTAGATTTCGATCTGCGCCTGGCCGCCGCCGACCGGCCGCACGGGGTGGAAATGCGTGGGCGAGGTCTCCTGGGGGATGTTCACCACGTGGCTGTTGACCCAGTTGAGCCCGTCGCCTGTGCCGCCCGGTGCATCGAGCTGCCAGGTGAGCGGCAAGCGGCGGAACGGGTCGAAGTGAGGGTTGCATCCACCCGCGGTGTCCAAGAGATACCGCAAGCGGCGGGCCGCGGAAACGTGCGATGACCGCCTTTGGGGGTGTTCCATGGCCAGGCAGTCGAACCGGCCGCGGACCCGCAACTCCTCCTGCCCGCAGGCCACAAGCTGATCGCCTGCCTGGACGGCTTCGTAGGAATCGCTCTGTTTGGTCGAATAGCCGTACCGCCGATACGTGCCGAAGAGCCATTCCAAAGCCCCTTGCACCTCCGGCTGGTTGGACCAGGGGCGGGGCACGTGCTCCAGCTTCCACAGGTCGCCTGCCACCTCGCCGACGAATGCCCCGCCCCGCCATCGGCCCGCGATCGCCCGCACCGGGTCCCGCGCCGCAGCTACCACCGAGGCCATGCCGCTTTTGAGCACCTCGAGCCGTTCGGCCAGTTCAGGTGCCAGGGCGTCGGGTTGGTATTCCGGCGGCAGGGGGGCCCCATCGCCTTCCTGCGTGCGATAACCCTGGGGCAGCCAAACCTCGCCCTGGCCCCGGTAAATCCAGAACACCCTCATGCCGCCGCGCTCGGCGTGCAACGTCGCCTGGCCGTCCACATGCACCGTAGTCAGCCGCAATGTGGGCGCATCGCGATCCAGCGCGGCTTGGATGTTGGCCATTGCCGAGGGATCGTCCACCCGCGCTACGCAGATATCGGCCATGGGGCACCGCTATTGCTGTTGGTTTTTTCGGCTTCGCTTGCTGGCCAGTCGAAAATCTGCTTCTCTGCCAGCTTTATCCCATGACGCCTCCGGTTCGCCAATTCGGAACGTACGTACACGTAGCCAAGCGCCGGGGAAAGACTATCGAGCCCATTGCAGACAGCAAGCAGACAGCAAAGCGTGCGGCGGGCCTTTGCGGACTTGTGCCCCGCCTCGGGCGGCAGTTATAGTCGTCGGGGCACGAAATGCGGCTTGTGTTGGTTGTATATCGGCACGCTAAACATTCTGCCCTCGGGAGGAGAGCCGATCATGCAGCGGGTACGCTGGGTGGGAATGGTCGTGGTGTTGGGCTGGGGCATGGCTTCGGGCCTGAGCCGTTGCGCGGCGGCTGCGG
>JBBIQF010000044.1:0-2443 GCA_037442445.1 Planctomycetaceae bacterium | reverse complement strand
ACCCCAGCTACATCCCGCCGGTGCTATCGATCGATGCCTGGCCCCCATTGGGCCGCGATATCGTGCGGGCGGTGTACGACATCGTGGGCAAGAAGATCGAGGTGCTGGCCCAGCAGATCGTGGAGCGCGAGGTGTCGCTGGTGCAGGCCGACTCGCGCGATGTGGACCGGCTGCTGATGCTCTCCGAGCTGAACGCCGCGTATGCCACGCTGGGGGTGGTGGCGTTCGCGTCGGGCATCCATCCCCTGGTGGCGTACCGCGAGCTGGTCCGCGTGCTGGGGCAACTGTCGATCTTCAATAAGGAGACCCGCCGCTGCCCGGAAATCCCGGCCTACGACCACGACGACCTGGCCACCATCTTCTTCTGGGTCAAGGAGCAGATCGAGCGGCATTTGGGGTTCGTGGGCGTCGCGGTGTACGAGCACCGCTATTTCGTGGGCGAGGGGAACATGCTGCGGGTGAATATCGACCCGCGATGGCTTCAGCCCGATTGGAAGTGGTACGTGGGGGTCAAGCGGGGGGTGCTGGACGACCGCCAGTGCATCGCGGTGCTGTCGCCCGGCTTCTTGAATTGGAAACTGGGGAGCGAGCGGCAGGTGGAAGATATCTTCCGCCGGGGGCTGGAGGGCCTGCACCTGACGCACCTGACGCAGGCCCCGGCCATTTTGCCCCCGCGGGAATGGCTGTATTTCGAGGTCAACCGGGGCAACGTGTATTGGCGCGACGTATTGGACCACCAGACCCTGGCCATGCGCCTGCAAGAGCGGCTGATCGCCAACCGCGAATCCCTTCAAGGGAGCAGTACGCTGATCGTCACGATCGGCAACCGGCAGTACCCGCTGCAATTCGCCCTGTTCGCCGTGCCCTCGCAACAATGACGCCCGAATTCGCCAATGCCGTCGATCCGGTTTTCCTGTACGTGCTGGACCTGCTGGACCGCATCGAACGGGGCGAACCGATCGCGCGGGACGAGGAGCGGATCCACCTCAAAGCCCTTCTGGACCGGGTGGAATCGGCCGCCGGCCAGGGGCCCGATGCCACGCTGGCCAAGTACGCCCTGGTGGCCTGGATCGACGAGCTGTTGATTCTCATGGCCCCGTGGGAGCACCGCGAATGGTGGAAGAACAACTCGCTGGAATGGGAATTGTTCAACACCCAGTTGCGGGCCGAGGAGTTCTTCAATAAAGCCCGCGAGGCCGCCGCTTTGCGCCAGAAGAACGCCCTGGAGGTGTTCTACCTGGCCGTCATCCTGGGGTTCCGCGGGCTGTACGGGGACGAGGAGAAGCGGCCCATTCTGACCGTGGCCCTGGAACTGCCCGAAACGATCGAAGAATGGGCCCGCCGCACCGCTATGACCATCCAACTGGGGCGTGGCCGGCCGACCATCAGCGCCGGGGCGATCGCCATCGAAGGGGCGCCGCCTTTGGATGGGCCCTTCACCCTGATCTGGGCCTCGCTGGCCGGACTGGTGCTGGCGCTGGTGAACATCATGGTCCACTTGTATTTCCAAGCCTGATGGTATTTCCAAGCCCGATACGTCGCGTGCCGAAGCGTTTGCTCGACCGAAACACCGTGTGCTGAAGCCACCCCCCGGGTGCCGCCATGTGGAGCATTTTTCGGGAAATCCTATACGCCCCGCTCAACCTGCTGTACGCCCTGGTCAATTTCATCCGCTCGCTGTTCTCCTCGCCGGGCGAGCTGCTGCGGAGCGGGCGGCGGGTGTCGGGCCTTTCGCTGCCGGCCCGCGTGGCCTTCCTTACCGCCTTCGTGCTGGTGCTGTGCGTGGCCATCGAGGTCGTGGTGTTCTATTACCGCAAGGACCGCCCGTTCTTCCAGGCATTGGTGCGCCAGCCCTATTACATCCCCGGTATCGCCCTGCTGCTGGTGCTGATCCCCATCGTGGTCTATTACGCCATGAAGCTCTGGCTGGAGGGCGACGTCTCGCCGTTTGAGGATATCGAACGGGCATGGCAAGCCGGGCTGGATGAACTGGACCGCCAGGGGTTCAACATCGCCCAAATCCCCCTGTTTCTGATTCTGGGGACCAGCGGCGAGGAGCAGGAGCAGGCGCTATTCAGTGCGGCCAAGCTCAGTTTGAACATCAAGGGGTTTCCCCCCGGCCCGGCAGCCCTGCACTGGTACGCCAACCCGGAAGGCATTTATGTGGTGGCCAGCAATGCGTCGGCGTTGAGCCGGCTGGCGGCCAAGGGGGCCGTGGCTGCTCCGGTGCCGGCGGCCCACGCGCCGGTGTCGGCTGTGCCGGCCGGGCAGATCAGCCCCACCGGCACCATCGTGGCCGAACCGGGCCAGTCGCTGTACGATGCCGTGGCTCCGCCCGCCGCGCCAAGCGGCGATGCGGTGCCGGCGGGTCTTTCGCCCCCGGCCGGCTTCGATCCGCGACAAACGCTCATGCCGGGGGACGTGGAGGCGGCCACGGCACCGG
>JBBIQF010000043.1:0-2463 GCA_037442445.1 Planctomycetaceae bacterium | reverse complement strand
CGTGCCGGGGTCTGGTGGGCCCCGGGGGTGGCGCCGCCCGCGCAGGGCCTCCGCCGGAGCACCCGAGCAACCCAGGGCAACCCATCTTGCCCCGCCCTTGGGCATGAGCTAAAGTGGTATTGCGTGGCGGGGCTGCGCCGCCCGTGGGGCGGAGGCTCGTCGGTTGGTCAGCGGTTCAAGGAGTTCCGGGACGTGCCGATCTACGAGTTCTACTGCGTCGATTGCCACATGGTGTTCAACTTCCTGTCGCGGACGTTCAATACCACCAAGCGTCCCGCATGTCCGCGGTGCGGCCGGCCTGAATTGGAGCGGCGGATGTCGCGGTTTGCCGTCGCCCGGCGCCGGTCCGAGTCCGAGTCCAAGGGCGAGCCGGACGACCTGCCGCCCGGCTTCGACGAAGAAAAGATGGAGCGGGCCATGGAGGCCCTGGCTCAAGAGGCCGAGGGCATCGACGAAGACAACCCCCGCCAGATGGCCCGCATGATGCGCAAGCTGTTCGACACCACCGGATTGCCCATGGGGCCGCACATGGAAGAGGCCATTCGGCGGATGGAAGCCGGCGAGGACCCCGACCGCATCGAGGAGGAATTGGGCGATCTGCTGGAGCAGGAAGATCCTTTCGGGGACGAGTCGGCCGACGAGGCCTCGGAGGGCCAAAAACGCGAAGGGGGCGGGACGCTCTGGGCCCTTTCGCGCAAGCTCCGCCCGCCCCGCGTGGACGAAACGCTTTACGACCTGTAAGCCGTTACCGCAAGGGCTACGCCCGGGCCCGGGCCGCGCGGCCCAGCCGGCAGGCGCCTAGGTCCTCCGGCATTCATCGACGGCCTGGTACAGGGCCACCAGATTTTCTCGCGGGACGCCGGCCTGCACATTGTGCACCGTGTTGAACACGTAGCCGCCGTTGCGGTTGAAGATGGCGATCCGCTCTTTGACTTCCTGGCGGACCTGTTCGGGCGTGCCGAAGGGAAGGGTCCGCTGGGTATCGACCCCGCCGCCCCAGAAGACGATTTTCGCCCCGAAGCGTTCTTTGAGCGTGCGGGGGTCCATGCCCGCCGCCGAGCACTGCACGGGATTGAGGATATCGAACCCGGCTTCGATGATCTCGGGCAAGAGGTCGATCACCGACCCGCACGAGTGGATGAAGGTCTTCCAAGGGGTGTTGCGGTGCACCCAGTCGTTGACCCGCTGGTGGAACGGCTTGTACAGCGCGCGGTAGGCCTTGCAACTGATGAAGGGGCCCTGCTGGGTTCCGAAGTCGGTGCCGGTGATGAACACGGCGGTCACCTTGTCGCCCACCGCCTCGCGGATCTTGGCCAGGTTCGCAAGCGCGATCTCGCACTGGCGGCGGAAGACCTCGTAGACGTAATCGAAGCGGGTGACGGTGCTGACGTACCATTCCTCGATATCCCGGATGCCGCGAGGCCGTTTGAGGAAGGGGGCGGGCACCAGGGCGATGTCGCCGAAGGCGGTGCCGCCGAAGTTGGCCAGGATGGCCCGCCGCGTCTCGCGCCATAGCCGGTCCGCTTCGGTGGCGAAGTACTGGAGCGTCTCGTCGCTGATGGGGCCGAACTCCTCCAGGTTATCCTCGGGGTTGAGCTTCGAGTCGTCGATGGGGTCCTGGCGCACGATGGTATCGAAATAGAAGCCCCCCTTGGGCATCCGGCCGCTGGGCGGCGCCGTCTTGTCCCCCTCGGGATACATGAGGATATCGCCGTTGGGTTCCGGGTCGGTATTGAACTTGCCGGGGACCAGCACAGGCGTGCCATCGAAAAGGGTCCAGGGCTTCCAGTCCTTGTTCTCGAAGCCGAACATGTTTTTCGGCCCGCTGAGGCCCACCACATCCACGCCCAGGGCGTCTTGCAAGTCGGGCGCGATTTCGCCCAGCATCTGGTAGGGCTCGACCACCTTGACGGGCGTGCCCGGCCTGTCGAGCCCCAGGGCCTGCCGGAGCTGGTACACCGAGCTGACATGCATCCCGGTGACGGGGCTGGCACCGAGGTCCAGGGGGACGTAATCGGGCTGCTGGTGGTTGAGCGCCTTTTGGACGCGCTCGTAGGACTTCATCGCGCACAACCTGCTCATCGGAGAAACAGCAATCACAAAGAGGGCGGGAAGACACAGCAAGCACTGCGCATCATGGTGCTTGTGGGCCAAGGCCTTGTCAAGCGCCTGGGCAAGGCAGTACCATGCGCCCGCCATCGTTTGCCTTTGGCCCGGCGGGGCGGAGCGGCCTGAAGGCCGGTTGTCGCCGGGCGAAGGCCGGTGGTATGGCCAAAGCGGTTCGCCCCGGCCGCAGGTACCGGCGGCCAGAGTCCACGCGGAGCATTTCCGATGTCCATTGCGCCCAGCGAAACACCCGATCCCGCTGCCGGATCGCGGCAGGGGAGTATGGTATACGTGCTCTTGGTGGCCCTGGTGGCCGCGCTGGGGTCGTTCCAGCTGGGTGCCGCCACCATGCGGGCC
>JBBIQF010000042.1:0-2467 GCA_037442445.1 Planctomycetaceae bacterium | reverse complement strand
GGGCTGTACACGTCCCAATGCACATAGCCCAGGTCGCGGACGCGCTGGGCGGCCTGGCGGAGCGGCTCCGGGCCGTCGAACTCCGCAAGAAAACCCGCCAGGCGTGTTCCGGGACTGCTCAGATCGGACGCGGGCTGGTTGTTGTTCATGTTGCCGCCGGCACCTCGCGACCCACTGCGGGCAGGGCGTGCACCCGGCCCGGCCCGCCATGTCCTTCACTCTCGATAGCCGCCTTCACCTCGGCCATGGCCACCATGGGCAAATACCGGCAGAACAGCAGAAACAATGTGAGAAACAGGGCGAAGCTGCCGGCCAGCATGCCCAGGTCCACCCACGTGGGCCGGAAAAAGCCCCAGCTCGAAGGCAAGAAGTCGCGGCTCAACGAAGCGACGATAATCACGAACCGCTCGAACCACATCCCCACATTCACCAGGATGGCCACCAGCACCATGCGCCACGGCGACGTCCGCCACCGCTTGAACCAGAAAAGCTGGGGGGCCACCACGTTGCACGCCAGCATCAGCCAGTACGCCCAGGCGTACGGCCCCAAAGCCCGGTTGGCGAAGGCGAACCGCTCGTACCCGTTGCCGCTATACCAGGCGGTGAAGACCTCGACCCCGTAAGCGTACCCCACCATGCAGCCGGTGGCCAGGATGATCTTGCACATGTTCTCCAGGTGGCGCGGGGTGACCAGGTGCTTCAGCCCGAAGAAGGCGCGGGCGGGCACCATGAGCGTCACCACCATGGCGAAGCCGCTGAAGATGGCGCCTGCCACGAAGTACGGGGGGAAAATGGTGGTGTGCCAGCCGGGGACCAGCGAGGTCGCGAAGTCGAAGCTCACGACCGAATGCACGCTGAGGACCAAGGGGGTGGCCAGGGCGGCCAGAAGCAGGTAAGCCCGCTCGTAGCGGTGCCATTGCCGGGCCGACCCGCGCCATCCCAGGGCCAGCGCCCCGTAGATCGCCTGGCGCAGGGGGGTGGCCGCCCGGTCGCGCAACGTGGCCAGGTCGGGGATCATCCCCAGGTACCAGAACATGGCCGATACCGTGCCGTAGGTGCTCACGGCGAACACGTCCCACAGCAGGGGGCTGCGGAAGTTGGGCCAGACGGCCATCTGGTTCGGATAGGGGGCCAGCCAGTAGATGACCCAGATGCGCCCCACGTGGATGGCGGGAAACAGGCCCGCGCAGATCACGGCGAACAGGGTCATCGCCTCGGCCGCGCGGTTGATGCTGGTGCGCCACTTTTGCCGGAAAAGAAACAGGATGGCGGAAATGAGCGTCCCCGCATGGCCGATGCCGATCCAGAACACGAAATTGACGATATCGAACGCCCAGAACACCGGGCTGTTGTTGCCCCACACGCCGATGCCGGTGCTGATCAAATAGGCCACCAGGCCGAAAAACACCACGGTCCCCGAGGCGCACACGGCCAGGGCGGCATACCAGGCCCGCGGGGCCGGCTGCTCGACGATGCGGCTGACCGATTCGGTGATCGAAACCAGGTCCGCGGCCCCGGTCACCAGCGGTGCCCGGCGCGTGGGGTCGTTCTGCGTATTGTCGTGCTCCACGGGCACAGCCAGCGTGTTCATGATGGGGTGTCCGGCTCCTCCAGCAGCGGGTTGGGGTTGCGGATGCGTGCCAGATAGGCGGTGCGGGGCTTGACGTTCAGTTCGGCCAGCATGGCATAAGCCCGGTCGCTGCCGGCGGCCCGGGCGACGGCACTGGAGGGATCGCCGAGGTCGCCGAAGACGATCGCGCTGGTGGGGCAGACCTGCTGGCAGGCCGTGCGGACCTGCCCGTCGCGAACCGGCTGGCCCCGGTGCCGGGCGGCGATCTTGGCCGCCTGGATCCGCTGCACGCAGTACGTGCACTTCTCCATCACCCCCCGGCTGCGGACCGTCACTTCGGGATTGTACAAGAGCTTCAAAACCTCGTTTTCCGGCGATTGGAGGTCCTTGTGGTAGTTGAAGAAGTTGAATCGCCGCACCTTGTAGGGGCAGTTGTTGGCGCAGTAGCGCGTGCCGATGCAGCGGTTGTACACCATGTCGTTGAGCCCCTCGTGGCTATGGACCGTGGCCGCCACCGGGCATACCTGCTCGCATGGGGCATTCTCGCACTGCTGGCAGGCTACGACTTGGAAGGCCACCTGGGGGTCCTCAACCGGGCCCTGGAAATACCGGTCCACCCGGATCCAGTGCATCTCCCGGCCGCGCAGCACTTGCTCTTTACCCACCACCGGCACGTTGTTCTCGGCCTGGCAGGCCACCATGCAGGCGTTGCACCCGATGCATTTGGACAGGTCGATGGCCATGCCCCAGCGGTAGCCTTCGTACATTGGCTCCTGCCACAAGGACTCCAAAGGCGGATGATGCACTACGTGCTGCGCGAAATGCGGATGCTGGCGGTAGTAGCGCAACGTGGCCTGGCGGACCAGTTCGCCCAGGCGCTCGGCCCGGCCCCGCAGA
>JBBIQF010000041.1:0-2504 GCA_037442445.1 Planctomycetaceae bacterium | reverse complement strand
GATGTCATGCTTTCTCGCTTTGCCGGGGGAGAGGAACCGTCCGACTGGCAGTGGGAGGGGGTGCTGGTTTCCACTGCCGCAGAGGGCCAGTTACGCCCCGATCGCCTACAAGAGATCACGATCGAAACGGTGAGCCTGCGGCACCATGGGCCGCAGCCGCCCCCAGATGAGGAGAAAAATCCATGAGTTACCCTTTGCGACCGCTACGCTATTGGTGGATTCCCCTTCTGGCCGTGAGTGCCGGTGTGGGGTTATGGTTTTCTGGGCGATTGGTGGTAGGCCAATGGAAGACCCCGGGGAGGGGGCCGAGGGAGTCGGCGCAGCAGGCAGCGTCCGAGGTAGCGTCCCCGGTGCCCCGCGTGGCCATCGAGAAGACGGAACACAACTTCGGCCATGTGAACCCGTCGGAAACCTGCGAGTACGAGTTCGTGGTGCGGAACGTCGGGGATGCGCCTTTGCACCTGGCGCGCGGGGGGACGACGTGCCATTGCACCATGAGCGAACTGCCGGCGCAACCCGTGCCGCCTGGCGGCCAGGCATCGATCCGTGTGCGCTCGAAAACGGGGCAGCAGCACGGACATTTCTCCCACGTGGCCAAGGTTTTCACGAATGATCCGGCCTGCGGGGTGCTGCATTTGAAGATTACGGGCACGGTGCTGTCTCGGCTGGCTGCGGACCCAGCCCAGGTGGTGTTTGGCAAGGTGCGTGCGGGAGAGGAGGCCACGGCCGAGTTTACGGTGTATTCTCAGACCTGGAGGGCCTTCGATCTGGTGGCGATCAGCGCTTCGCACCCGGCCATGCAATGGGACGTGGTTCCGGCCGATGCCGAAACGCTCGGCCGCCTCAAAGCCCTCGCGGGGTACCGCATTCGCCTGGCGATGCCTGGGGAGGCGCCGGGCCGCTCGTTCTGGGAAACCCTCCAGATCACCGCCGTGCCGGAAGATGCAGAAAGGCGTCCCGAGGTGCTGAAGGTGGACGTGGCCGGCACCACTCTGCGGCGCATCGGCCTGTTCGCCGACCGTATGGACGCCCAGGGCGTGGTTCAACTTGGCACGTTCGCCTCGGCTCAAGGGAGAAAAACCCGAGTAATGGTTAAAGTGCGTGACGGCCATCGGGCGCTGGGCGTACTTGGTATCCAGACGGAGCCCGATTTCGTGCGGGCCGAACTGAAGCCCCTCGGCGGCGGAGCCAAGTACGGGCTGTACGCGCTGGAAATCGAGGTCCCGCCCGGCTCGCCGCCGGGCGATCATGCGGCAAGCTCGCAGGGGAGGGTTCGCGTCATTACCGATCACCCGCACATGCCCCAGATCGAGGTACCCCTAGCGTTCATCGTCACCAGTCGCTAGGGCGGCCGTCGTGGACGACAGGCGTGCCGCCCAGCCCCCTGCCGAATCGGTTATGAAGAGGTCCCGGACGAAAACCGCAGCCACCGTGCTGTGCCCGGGGTGTCGCGCCCCGAACCCCGAAGAGCGGAAATTCTGCTCGCAGTGCGGCAAAAACCTGTGGGATACGTGCTTCCAGTGTGGGGCCTTGGTCACCGCCAGTGACCGTTTCTGCGGGGCTTGCGGCGCCGATCTGGTCGGCGGCATCGCGTCCCAGGCCGAGGCCGTCCGCCACCAGTTGGCCACGGCGATGAAACACCTCAAACAGGCGGAGTACGATGCGGCCATCCAGATCCTGACCCCGCTGGCTGACATTCAAAACACGGCGCTTCGGCCGCTGGTGGAACAAGCCCGGCAGCAGCTCCACCGGGCGCAAGAGGAGCGGAAACAGCGCGAAGCGGAAATCGCGGCCCTGGAAGGCGAGGTAGGAACGCTATTGGCCCGCCAGCAGTACCGGCAGGTTGTGCGGAAACTCGAGGCCGTGCCGGCCGCGCTCCGCACGGCCAAGTTGAACCGGCAACTTGCCGAGGCCCTGGATCGGCTGCAAGAGATCGAATCGCTTTCTGCACAGTTGCGGCAGTCGGCCGGTGCCCCGTTTTCCTTGGAGTTGGTGCGGACGGTCGGCCGGCTGCTGGCATTGGATCCGCAGCACGCGCACGCCCGGCAGACCATGTCGCGGCTAAGCCGGCACGCGCAGCGGGCCGCCCAGGAACTCCTGGCCGAACAGCGCTACGACCAGGCTAGCCGGCTCTTGGAGCACGTGCCCCCGCAGGCCCGCTCTGCCGAGATCGAAGAGTTGCGTGCGCGGGCGGCCGAGCTGGCCTCGATGGTACGGGTGCTCCAAAGTTCGCCCGCCGTTACGCCGGCCCTGGTGGCCCTGGCCCAGCGTTTTGCCCAACTGGCCCCGCAAGATCCTCGGGCAAGACAGTGGATTTCGGCACGGGCCACTTCCCTGCCGCACAATTCGGGGGATCCGATATGCTGCACGCCGGCCGGGCGCCCGCCAGACTCGCAGGCGGCCGGACCGCCGGTGTTTTGGCTGGCAGGATTGCCAGGGGTGTCGCTCGGTCCCCAACTGGACGACGCCGCGCTGGCCCAGCACCCCGGCCGATTCGCCGTCGC
>JBBIQF010000040.1:0-2504 GCA_037442445.1 Planctomycetaceae bacterium | reverse complement strand
CGGCCCAACGCGACCCCGCAGGAAAGCGTCAGGCCATGCTCGGAAAGCCCGCGTGCAGCGAAGAACCTGCGATGGTCATCCGGCAAGGAAGCGATCTGGCACTGGGTGCGCTGCTGGAACTCGTGGGTGACCCGAATCGCGAAGTCCAAGGCCCGATCCGCCGGCACCAGCACCACCAGGTCGTCGCCGCCCAGCAACAAGATATCCGCAGGCAACGGCTGGGGTTCTCGGCCCGCTTCCAAAGCCCCTCGCGCCTCGGCCACTTCGCGAGGGCACACGTGGGCCAAGGCCTGGTAACACGCCTCCCGGAGGCTGCCATCGACCAACTCACTGAATGCCCGATAAAGCTCGGGCGTGTCGAGTTCCTGTACGAGCCGGCCCATGCCATTGCCATCGGCATACACCAGCCCGATATAGCCCGGCCGGCGGGAATGTTGTCCGATCGCTTCGAGGTGGAGATAGCGCAACTGGTCGTCGCGGTCTTGCCACGCGCCCGGCAGACCGAGCCGTTCCATCCATCCCGACCACAGCGTCCCGCGGGCCGGCCGCCGGCTTTCGTCCCGCTTGCGGCGGCAGGCCTCGGAAAGAAGAAACTGCTCGCCCCCCCACCGGTAAACCCCCACTGCGGGCAAATGCGAACTCGATTGGCATTCCAGGACAAACGGCAGGGTCGGCACGGCAGCATATCCGCACCCTAGGTTGCGTTGCAAATGCAAAGCCCAAAATGCGTTGTCTAGGGCCCTGCGATAGGTGTTTTGGGCCTCGCCCGGCCACTCCACGGCCGCCACCAATATGCGGACCTCGCCGCCTGTGCGCTCGTGGTAACGTGCCGATAACTGGGCTATGGCCCTCTGCACCGCCGTTTCGTCAACCCCCTCGACCACGAATTGGGCGCTGCCCCCGTTGGCGAACACCGTGTGCACCTGGCCGCTTTGAAGCGACTCGCGGAGCACAGTCGCGGTCTCCGTGCGATTGAGCCGGTCCAACAGAGCACTCGCTCCGCGGATCTCCGCAACGGCGTCTGTCCCGAACACGAACTGCTTGATGCCGGGCGTATCGATCACGATCAGATACCGCGGCATGGCCCACCTCGCTTTTCCCCCAAACCGAAAGACCATGGACGCCGCGGCCCGGCCAGTTCGCACAAAAGGCTAGGCGAAGGCCATTGTACTCGCCTCTTGTTCCGGCGCGCGTCTTGCCGAAACCACGAAACCCCGGCCGCCGAACCTGGAGAACAACATGCCCTCAGCGTGGCCGACGCTTCCGGTACGTCGATGAACACTTGCATGAACCTGCCCTTTGGCGACGCCACCATTCCCCGCGGGCCCCGTCACGCCTGGCCACGGGGCCCGCGAGAACCGCACCACTATAACCGACGCGGGTGAGCTGTCAAGCCCCGGGCCCTTGCGTGGCGATTCGGCGTCTCAGGTAGTTGGCGACTAATTCGGTTTGGGCCTGGCCCCGGGCTGTAGTCTCGACCACCAGGGGCAACTCCCGGCCCCCGGCCGTGTACCGAAGGGCAACAATCCCCGACTGAGGATCCAAGACTCTGACGGCAGGTCCGCCGCTCGCCGCCTCGCCGTACCGCACCCAGACCACGCAGTCGATTTCGCAAAGCCGTTGCACAATGTGCTCCCAGCCTCGCGGGCGGTGATGTGGCGTGCCTGAAAGCCCGTTCTTTTCCCGAGGAGCTCGCTCCGATACCGGAGGCCAGGTAACCGGCGCCTCCAACACAAGCCGCTCGCGCGCCGCCTGCCATAGCAGGTTACCCGCCGCATTCAAATACGTGTGTCCGTCCGAAGCATCCTCGACCAGCGGGCGGAGTTCCGGCCGGCCTTGCAACCAATGCTCCACCTCGACACTGGTCCGCGGTTCCGCATCGATCCATTCGAAGAATGGCCGATGCTGCTCCACAAACGCCGCGTCCCATTCCAAGGGTAGCCGCGGGAGACGCACGATTTCGCGGAACTGCTCGTGGATGTAATAGACCTCCACTTGTAATAATGCACCCAATAGACACAGAAACGCGGCCTCGGCCTTGAACCCCCCGGTCGCGCACAGGATCGGCTCCAGTCCGCCGCGCCGCGCTTGCACGATATGGCTGACCGCTGCCGAAACCAGGCTCCGCAGCCCGCACTGTGCGAACGTGCCGGGATGATACCCCAAGCCTCCCAGCGGAGCTAGGTGCGCCTGGCGGCACCGCCCGGCCTGAAGGTAGCCCAGCAATCGCTCGGCGCAGTAGCGGCCTTCAGCAGTGTCCGAATGCAATAGCGCCACCCTGTCATCCGGCTCCAGCCCGATCGCTTGCCATGTGTTGGTCTCGGCGCTGGCTTGTGCGGGCTCGGTACTCTCCAACCACTGCTCAACCTCCTTCGGCTCCGGAAACGGGCTGCCCGAACGCCAGCCTCCCCAGGGACGCCCGTCTCGGTTCGTCAAAAGCGAAGTCCCAACCGTGGTGATGAGCGTGCGAGGCATGGCGCCGGATTCCCTAACTATAAGATCTA
>JBBIQF010000039.1:0-2507 GCA_037442445.1 Planctomycetaceae bacterium | reverse complement strand
GTAGCCGGTGTTGCGGTATGCCTGCCAGGCCGCCTCGACCAGCGTCTCCACCCGGCGATAGCGCAGCGGCCGCTTGATGGTCGTGCTCTGGCAGAACCGGCACCGCCAGGGGCAGCCTCGCATCACCTCCAGGGCGATGCGGTCTTGCACGCAGGCCACGTTGGGCACGACCGGCGCCGTGGGCAGCGGCGTAGCATCGAGGTCCGCCACCACGGCCGGCTTGATGAGTTCCGGCACGCCGGCCACCTGGGCCCGCACGACCATCGTGCCCGCGGCCGTCTCTTCGGCCCTGTAACACCCCGGCACGTACACGAACGGCAACTGCCGGGCCAGCTCCGCCAAGGCCTCGCTGCGCGTGGTGGTGGCCGAACGCACCCGAAGCCAAAGCTCGCACACGGCCGGCATCGCCTCCTCGCCATCGCCGATCACAAAAAGGTCGATGAACGGGGCCATGGGCTCGGGATTCTGGGCGCAGGGGCCCCCCGCAATCACCAGCGGATGCTCGAGGCCGCGGTCGGCGACCCGCAGCGGGATGCCCCCCAGGTCCAGGATGCTCAGCACGTTGGCATAGCACAGCTCGTGCTGCAAGGTGAAACCCACCACGTCGAACTCGGCAAGCGGCGTAAACGTCTCCAAGCTGTAAAGCGGCAGGCCAATGCGCCGCAGTTCGCGCTCCATGTCGGGCAATGGGGCGAACACCCGTTCGCACGCCCAGTCGGCCCGCCGGTTCATCGCGTGATACAGCACCTGAAGCCCGTGATGGCTCATGCCGATGGTGTACGCATCGGGAAACGCCAGACAGATCCGGCCGCGAACCTGGCGGCGGTCCTTGACCACCGCGTTCAGCTCGCCGCCGATATACTGGCCCGGCGTCTGCACACGCGGCAACACCTCGGAGGCGATGCGGTTCTTGAGTGCCTGGTTCAACACGGGGTAATCTCCCAACAACCGTTGGGTGCGTGCTCGGCACGCACGGCAAGTGGTCTTACGCGTGGGTGCAAAGCACCCACCCTACCGGTGCTGTAGTGCTGTAGGGTGCGTGCTCGGCACGCACGGCAAGTGGTTCTTGCGCGTGGGTGCAAAGCACCCACCCTACGGGTATCTTCGCTTCTCCGATGTCAATGGTATAGTAAGACGTGGGGGGTTGAATAGGCGAAATCCGCCGTCGTGCGAACCCTTGGGAGGCGCCCGGCCATGCGGGCCGTTCTGCAATTCTCGGCGGGACAAAGCATTCGGTCCGATGCGGGCTTTTCGCGCAGGCCGGCCGCGTGGGCTGCTTTACTGCTTACCGGACTTCTTGCGGGCCCGGCCTTGGGCGCCTCGCCCCGCCGCGACTGGACCGCCTTGCGCCACGAGATGGTCGCGCGGGAGATCGTGGCGGCGGGCATCACCAACCCCCGGGTGATCGAGGCTATGCGCAACACCCCCCGGCACGAGTTCGTCCCCCCAAGCGAGCGGGCCAAGGCATACCTCGACATGGCCTTGCCCATTGGCCATGGCCAGACCATCTCCCCGCCCTTCATCGTCGCCTACATGACCGAGCAGCTCGACCCCCAGCCCGAGGACCGCGTGCTGGAGATCGGCACCGGCAGCGGCTACCAGGCGGCGGTGCTCAGCGGGTTGGTCAAAGAGGTGTACACCATCGAGATCGTCGAGCCTTTGGGCCGCCGGGCTGCCCGCGACCTCAAACGCCTCAAGTACACCAACGTCTTCACCCGCATCGGCGACGGTTACCAGGGCTGGCCGGAAAAGGCCCCCTTCGACAAGATCATTGTCACCTGCTCGCCCGAGAAGATTCCGCAGCCGCTGGTCGAGCAGCTCCGCGAGGGCGGCCGGATGATCATCCCCGTGGGCCAGCGCTACCAGCAGGTGTTCTACCTGTTGCGCAAGGAGAACGGGCAGATGAAAGTCGAGGCGTTGCGCCCCACCTTGTTCGTGCCCATGACCGGCCAGGCCGAAAAGGAAAGGCGCCTGCACCCCGATCCCACGCGACCCGCCTTAGTCAACGGCGGGTTCGAGAAGGTGATTCCGAATACGAACGAGCTGGCCGGCTGGCATTACCAGCGCCAGTTGGAACAGGTCGAGGACCCCAAGGCCCCCGAGGGCACGCACTACGCCAGGTTCAGCAATCGCGAGCCGGGCCGCAGTGCCCAGGCCCTTCAGGGCTTTGCCCTGGATGGCCGGCATGTGAAAGCCGTGCGGCTGTCGGCCCGCGTGGCCGCCAAGGACGTGGCCCCCGGCCAGAACCCCACCCAGCTCCCCTTGATCGGCCTGCTGTTATATGACGAAAATCGGGCGCTCTTGGGCGAGACGGGACTGGGACCGTGGCAGGGTTCGTTCGGCTGGCAACTCAAGACGACGCGCATCGCGGTGCCCCCCCGGACCCGCGAGGCCATCTTGCGGGTCGGCATGTTCGGCGCAACCGGCGAACTGTGGGTGGACGATCTCCGTCTGGAACCAGAGAACTGAGTCCTCGGCCTTCCTGCCCCGCCCCGCCCGATGTCCCT
>JBBIQF010000038.1:1940-2528 GCA_037442445.1 Planctomycetaceae bacterium | reverse complement strand
CAATGAGCGACCGCAGCATTTCCCCAAGAGTATCACGGCGGGAGTTTGTGGCCGGGGCGGTGGCGGTCTCGGCCATGGCCGCAAGCGCGGCCCGGGGCGGCCCGGCGCCGGCCCCCTCCGGCTGGCTGCCCAAAGGCAAAATCGGCGACCTTGCAATCAGCCGGCTCCTGTTGGGCGGCAATCTGCTGACGCATTTCACCCACAGCCGCGATCTCAAATATGTTTATGCGTTGGCCAGGCATTACAACACCGACGAAAAAATCCTCGAGACCCTGGCCCTGGCCGAGGCCCACGGCATCAACACGCTGGTGATCCACAACCCGCCCCATGCCATGCAACTCCTCAAGCGGTACCGCAAGGAGCGGGGCGGCAAGATGCAGTACATCATCTGCCCGACGGCGCCGGGCGAGCCCGGGCTGGCCAAGTACACCGAGGAAGTGCTCCAGCTCATCGACCTGGGCGCCGACGCCATCTACCTGTGGGGCGTGCGGGCCGATGCCCTGGTGGCCGCCGGCCAGATCGACCTGGTGGCCAAGGCGGTCCAGGTAGCCAAGGCCCAGGGGGTGTCGTCGGGCGTGGGGGCCCACG
>JBBIQF010000038.1:0-1908 GCA_037442445.1 Planctomycetaceae bacterium | reverse complement strand
AAGAACGGCATCCCGGCCGACTTCTATATCAAAACCCTGCACCACCACAACTACCCGAGCGCCAAATTGAACTACGACTCGATGTGGTGCAAGAACCCCGACGAGACCATCGCGCTGATGAAGACGGTGCAGAAGCCATGGATTGCGTTCAAGACCATGGCGGCCGGGGCCATCCCGCCGCGCGATGCCTTGGAGTATGTGTTCCGCAACGGGGCCGATTTCGCCCTGCTGGGGATGTTCGATTTCGAGATCGCCGAGGATGTCAAACTGGCCTGCGAGGTGCTGGCGGGCGTGAAGGAACGCTCCCGGCCATGGCGGGGATGAGCCGATAGGGTGCGCGCTCTTCACGCACGCCCCGCCGCCATGCTGCGGCCAATGATATGGGTACGAAACCCCACCCTACAGCAGGCTCTCCAGCAACAGGCGCATCTTGCGCAATTCGGCGTTCTGGTCCACGCCTTCAAGCGGCGGGACATCCACGCACAGCGCCCGGTTGTAGTGGTACTTGCCGAGCTGGGCCACCAGCTTGCCGTATTCGACCTGGCCCTGGCCGATGCGAACCTGGAACTTCTCCTTGGTGGTATCGCGCAGCCGGACGTGGCAGGTGTAGCGCATGACCTGTTCGAAGCTGGCGCCTTTATGGGGGCCCCAAATGTAATGGCTGGGATCGAGCGTGATGGCTAGGCCCTTGACGTTGTCGCACAGGACGACGGCGGTGTTGGGGTCTTCGGTCATGCGGCCGGCCTCGGTCAACAGCCCCACCACCACCCCTTCCAGCGAGGCGATGGCGCACAGCCGGCGAAGGCGCTCCACTTCCTCGTTGAACGGGGTGCCCAGCTCCGAGGCACGGACGGTCACGGTGACCACCTTGGTGGCCTTGGCCAGCTTGCAGCACGCGGCGAACCGGCGGTAGTATTCCTCGCCCACGGGCAAGTCGAGGTCCACACTGTACGCCACCACCTCCATGCGATGGGTGTGCCGGCAGAGGCGAATGGCTTGTTCCAGGTCTTCGGCCACTTCGGAGGGCTTGAGCTGCCCGTCGGACTGGTGAAGCATCACCTCCACATAGGTGAACTCCAGGTCCGAAAGCCGCTGCAAGGCGGCATCCAAAGGGAGGTCGGGGAAGCATCGCGTCGAAGCGGCAACGAACACCGTGGTCTCCTTATGCCGAATCCGATCCCGTGGGAAGGCATGCGGCCGCCAAACCCTGGCAGGGTGCGTGCTCTGCACCCCCGACGCCAAGCGTGGGTGCACGCAACCACCTTACCGCCCCGGCAGGGCGGGCGTGCTAAGCACCTAGCCTACGGCGTGCGCTGGGCGTGGGTGTCAAGCACCCACCCCACGGCAGGGTTTGTCCTCTGCGGCCGTCCTACGGGGTAACATTAAAGAGTGCAGGTACTGGTATTGCCAATCCACTCTTGGGGTATAGCCATGCAGCCGATGGAACCAACTGTGCCCGGGGGCCCCGGTCCCCAGGTTCCCCCGCTTCCCCAGCATCACGACCCCCGGCAATTCGAGGGGGCTTCCCCCACGCGTCCCAAGAGCCGGTGGACTCTTTTGAAGATACTGGTGGGGCTGTTCGTGGCCGGGGTGCTTGGGTTTTCGTTGTTGTTGAACCTCGGGCTGCTGTTCGTGGCGGCGGGGTTGGGGGGCGAGAGCCGGGTGCAGGAGCGGCACTTTTCGCACACGCCTGGGGCCCCCAATAAGGTGGCCATCGTGCGGATCGAAGGCCCCATCATCGAGGGCGAAGGATATGCCAAGCGGCAGATCGACCAGGCCCTGCGCGACGAGTCCGTCAAGGCTGTGGTCGTGCGGGTGGATTCGCCCGGCGGCACGGTCAGCGGCAGTGATCTGTTGTACCACCACTTGCGCAAGTTGGCGGAAAAAAAGAACATCCCCCTTGTGGTG
>JBBIQF010000037.1:0-2532 GCA_037442445.1 Planctomycetaceae bacterium | reverse complement strand
CGGGTTCGTGTTTCAGAAGTCGAACCTGATCCCGTTCCTTTCGGCCCGCGAGAACGTGCAGGTGGCCATGGAGATCAACGGCGTGCCGGGCCGCGAAGCCCGGCGCCGGGCCATGGCTTTGCTGGAAGAACTCGGCGTAGCCGACCGGGCCGACAACAACCCCTCCATGCTTTCCGGCGGCCAGCAGCAGCGGGTGGCGGTAGCGCGGGCTTTGGCCAATCGGCCCAGCATCATCCTGGCCGACGAACCCACCGCTGCCTTGGACAGCGTCCGGGGCCGGCAGGTGATGGAACTGTTCCGCACGGTGGCCCACCAGCACGGGGCCGGGGTGATCGTGGTCACCCACGACCACCGCGCCCTGGACGTGTTCGACACGATCTACGAGATGGAAGACGGCCTGATCCGGCCCGCCGCATAGCTCCGCCCAGGCCAGTAGGGTGCGTGCTATGCGCACGCGCCAGCGGCTCAAGCGCATCCGGGCCCATGATCCGCTCCAGGCCGCGGCATGCACGCATGCGCCGGCGGCACGACCCGCCGGGTTCATCCCGCGGTTGCTTTCACCCCGCGCGGGCCTTTAGCACCGGCTCGCCCGTGCCGCAAATCTGCCGCCGCAGCCGGTCGAACTCTTCGTGGCTGGTGAAGAAGATCGTAAGTTTGCCTCGCCCCCGGGCCGAATGCGTGATCTTCACTTTGGTGCCCAGGGCGGCCCGGAACTCTTGTTCCAGGTTCGCGATATGCTCGCTGGTCAGGCGGCGGGTGCGGGGTGGCGGAGGATCGCGGTTCAGTTGGCCCAGGGGCTCGGCATCGGCGGCCGCGATGGCCTCCTGGACCAGCGCCTCGGTCTGCCGCACGCTCAGACCTTCGCGCTGGATGCGCTGGCAGAACTCGATCTGCTCGTGCTCATCGCCCAGGGGAAGCAACGCCCGGGCGTGCCCCTGGCTGATCCGGCCCTGGCGCAGGGCCTCTTGGACGGCCTCGGGCAGCTCCAGCAGGCGGAGGAAGTTGGTAACCGTCGAGCGGTCCAGTTTCAGCCGCGAGGCCAGCTCCTCGTGCGTGCAGCCGTACTCCTCGATGTAGCGATGGAACGAGATGGCCTTTTCCAGGGCGTTGAGGTCTTTGCGCTGGAGGTTTTCGACGATGGCCAGCTCGGCAAGCTGGCGGTCGTCGGCATCGACGATCTGGACGGGCACCTCGCTCCAGCCGGCTTTGACGGCTGCCCGCAATCGCCGCTCGCCGGCCACCAGTTGGTAGCCGTCGGCGGTGCGCCGCACCACCACCGGCTGTAACAGGCCGTGGGCGCGCAGGCTGTCGGCAAGCGATTGGAGTTCGGCTTCGTCGAAATCCTGGCGAGGCTGGAAGGGGTTGCTCTGGATGCGGCGAATGGGGACGCGCAAGGGGCCAGCCGCGGGGGACGTTTCGGCCGAAGCGCTCTGCGCCGCGGGCAGAGGCGTGCCCGGCCCGGCAGTCGCCGTGGTGGTGGCCGTGGCAGCAGTGGCAGGAGCGCGGCTGGCCGTGGTGCTGGCGGCCGCGGCGCCGGGGGCAACCATGGCCGCAGGCCCCGGGGCAACCGCCTCCTGGTACGGATTGAGATTGCCGTAAAGGCCTTCGGCAGCCTCGGGGGCCGGAGCCGAGGGCACGGCATTCGGCCCTCCGGTGCCCGCAGCCATGGCGGCCGGGCCGCCACCTGCAACTCCGCTGGTTGCATCGGGTCGAGAAGTTCGGCTCAACAGGGCTTCCAGCCCCCGGCCAAGGCGTCGTTCTTTAGACACGTTCCAGTACCTCCATGCACAGTTCTACGTAAGCCCGGGTACCTCGGGACCGCGGGGCGTAATCGATGACCGATTTCCCGTGGCTGGGGGCTTCGGAAACCGCCACATCGCGCGGGATAACGGTCGTGAATACGATTTCACCAAAGAAGTCGCGGACCTGCTGCTCGACCTCCCAGGTCAGTTCGAGCGTGTGATCGTACATGGTCAGCACGATACCGCCGAACTGGAGCTGGTTATCGCGGGCCTGCATCACGTCCCGGATGACCTCGATCATCTGCACCAGCCCTTCCATGGCGAAGTATTCGCATTGGATGGGCATCAGCACTTCGGTCGAGCTGGCCAGCGCGGTGCGGGTAAGCTGGCCCAGCGACGGGGGGCAATCCAAGAGCACGAAGTCGTACCCGGCAAACCCGCCCGCAAGGTGTCGGCTGAGCCGGCTGGCCTGGGCTTCGTCGCCGCGGGCAAGAGTTTCGACATCGCGGAAACTCCGGCTGCCGGGCAAGAGGTCCAGCCCCGGGGTGCTGGTCGGCCGGGTGGCCGACCGGATGGGCGCCCCAGAAGCCAGCGGATGCCTGGCCGTGGGCTCCTGCCCCAAGCCCGTCGTGGCATTGCACTGGGGATCGAGGTCGGCCAAGACATCGTCGAGGAGGAGCAAGGGCTCCCCCCCGAACTCCTGTCGGAAGACCTCCCATTCCCCAAAGCGCCAGGCCAGCGCAGCAGTCAGCTGTTGCCCGCGGGACCCATAGGATCTTAGATCGAGGCC
>JBBIQF010000036.1:0-2533 GCA_037442445.1 Planctomycetaceae bacterium | reverse complement strand
TCCGGGCAACGGGCGGGACCCCCGCGGCTCGTCCTAGAAGGCTCCCCGCTCCGTGCTCCCTGCCCGAGGCATACCCCACGCAAGGTGGGAAATGCCGGTTCGGGGGCCTCTGCGGGCAACTCGGGTGGTTTTTCGTTGACGCTTGCCGCCGGGCCTATTTAGAATCGACGATAGGCTACCGGTCCCTGACCGCAGTGGGATTTGCGTCTTTTCGGGTTCCCGGCCAAGGCGCGGGGGACCGGGAGGGCCGGCGTCCATGGGCGATTGGGCCTGCCGGGGCGCGGCGGTGCCCGCTTTCCAGCGCTGTGGCGGCACAGGAGCTTCCAAATCATGGCAAGTCCGAATCAGGGTCTCCAGATTGCGTTGATCGCGGCCGTGATGTTGGCCTTGATCTTCGCGGTGACCACGTTCCTGTTTTACAAGCAGTACGACGATCAGCGGGCGCAGGCCGAGACGGCCAAGAACGAGAAGGCGGCCGCCGATCAGGCTCGCGCCGATGCCGAAAAGGCCAACGGCGAGCTGAAACGGCTTTTGGGCGTGGCCGAAACCGACGATATCGCCGCCATCTCCACCGTGGCCAACGACGACTTCAACCGCTACGGCGGGGCCAGCTACAAGGACGAGAAGAACTACCGCAAGATGCTGGCCTACTTGAACAGCGTCGTCCACGAGAGGGACTTGGCCCTGGCGGACCTCAAGAAGACCAACGACGATCTGAACAAGCAGCTCCGGGCGCGGGCGGGCATCACGCAGCCCCAGATCGACACCGCCCTGGCCGAAGCCCAGGCCCGCACCAAGGACCTCCAGGCCGAACGCGACAAGTTCTCCCAGGACCGCGACACCCTCAACAAGGAAAGGGATGCGCTGGCGGCGAAGATCACGGCCGTGCGCAAGGAGGCCGAAACCGCGGTGGCCGAGAAAGACGAAAAGCTCAACCAGGCCTACACCCAGGTCCGCTACCTCCAGGACATGGTGCGGTTCAAAGACGATCAGGTCACCCGGCTGACCAAGCCGACGTTCGAGACGGCCGACGGGCAGATCGTGTGGGTCAGCCAGCGGGACCGCACGGTGTGGATCAATCTGGGCTCGGCCGACGGGCTGCCCAACCTCGCCAGTTTCAGTGTGTTTCCGGCCGACACGGCCAACGTGGCCAACGCCCCGCGCAAAGGGAGCATCGAGGTTACCGAGGTGGTGGGCGATCATTTGGCCAAGGCCCGGATATTGGAAGACCAGAACTCGGACCCCATCATCCCGGGGGACCTCATCCATACGCCCATTTGGGCCCCGGGCGAGCGCAAGCACTTTGCCATCATCGGGTTCATCGACCTGGATGACGACGACCGCAGCGACCTGAAGCAGTTGCTGTCGCTCATCCGGCTCAACGGCGGAGTGGTGGATGCGTACCAGGACGAGAACGGCAACCAGGTGGGCCAGATCACTCGCGAGACCCACTACCTGGTCAAAGGCAAAGAGCCGCGGGTAGCGGCAGCCGCTTCGCGAGATGCCGGCGCGGAGAAGGTATGGGTCGACACGTATTCGGCCATGGAGCAGGCGGCCAAGAGCTACCTGGTCAAGGAACGGCGGCTATCGGAGCTGCTGGCCGAGATGGGCTACAAGAGCCCCACGCAGGTCACGCGGTTTGGACCGGGGGTGCCGGCCCGGCAGTTCAAGCCCACGTTGCCCGAGGGGGGCCAGCGGGCCTCGACCGGCTCGGTAAGCCCGCTGTTCCAGCCGCGCAAACCGCCACAGAGCCGGGTGACCGGCGCATATTGACGGGCCTGGCCGCCCCGCGCGGCGCAAAGCGCAGACCCTGGCCGGAGCGTACAGTGAGCCCGCCTCGCCGCCAACCGTCGCTTTTGGGGTTTTACCGCCAGTATCTGGACGACCACGATTCGGTCGCGTTCGTGCGCAATACGGCGCGGCACTATACGCCCGGCACGCTCCAGCGCCTGGCCGAACACGCCGAGCCGCCGGTCCGCCGGGCGGCCGTGCTGGCCCTCGGTTTTGTGGGCGACTACTCGGCCAATCAGTGTCTTGGGCGCCGCCTTCGCGATGAGGACCGCACCGTGCGCCTGCTGGCCGAGACCGCCATCCGCGAGGTCTGGCTGCGCGACGGCGACGAGCACCAGCGCCACGAACTGCGGGTCATCGTCCGGCTCAATACCGCGCAGCGTTATGAGGAGGCGTGCCAGCGGGCGACCGCTCTTCTGAAGACCGCCGCCACCTTCGCCGAGGTCTGGAACCAAAGGGCCGTGGCCCACTTCGCCCTGGGCCGCTATGCCGAATCGATCGGCGATTGCCATCAGGCCCTGGAACTGAATCCCTACCATTTTCCCGCCGCTACCGGCATGGGGCATGCGTACCTCCGCCTGGACAATCCTCTGGCGGCGTTGGAGTGCTACCGCCGGGCATTGCGCCTGAATCCCGACCTGGAGGCGGTGCGGGTGCAGGTGGCGCGCCTGGCCCGCTTCGAAACGGGGACGTAGCTCGTTTCTGGCACGAAAAACGAGCGGCGTCCCCGTTCTGTGTGTTG
>JBBIQF010000035.1:0-2591 GCA_037442445.1 Planctomycetaceae bacterium | reverse complement strand
CCGAAGCCCTCGGCGTGGACTATCATCCCCTGTACCTGGGCGATACGCCGGCCAAGGCCCGCCGCGAACTCCAGCGCCGGCTGAGCGCCAACCCTCAGGCCGCTTCAGGCCCGGCAGGCAGCGGCGCCCGCGGTTCCTCGGCCGGACCCGTCGATCCCTTCGCCGGATTCGGTGCCACGCAGGCAGGCTCCAGCGACCCCAAGACGCTGGCCAAGTCCTATATCCTCCGGGCCCGCAACGAACTCCGCGAAGGCAATCTCGAGGCGGCGTGGTTCTGGCAGCGCAAAGCGGCCGAGCTGCCCGCCGTCTTCGGCCCCGGTGAGGATTCGCCCCAAAAGCTGGCCCAGGACCTCCAGCAGGCCGCGGCCGGCCAACGCAGCGGAGCGCCGTCGGGCATGGGTAGTCTGGCCGCAGCACAGCCCGGGTCGGGCGTGCGCCACGTGCCGCCGGTCGACCAAGCCACGGTCATCCCCTCGCCGGCAGCGCACCGGCCAGGCGGCCCCGCAGGCCCCAACTTCCAACCCGGCAGCGCACCGGTCTCTGCCGCCGAGGTCCAGGCCGCTCAGGCCCTGCTGCTGGAGGCCCGCAAGGCCCTGGCCGTCGGCGATAGCCGCCGCGCCGCCAGTCTGGCCGAGCGTGCCCGGGCCATGAATGTGCCCTTCGGCCCGATGGACAACCCCGAAAAAGTCCTGGCCGCCGTGGCCACCTACAACGACCTGATGAGCCAGCGCTCCGAGCGCGGCCAGAGCGACTCCTGGCGCCGCCAGTACGCCAAAGTGCTGCTCGAACAGGCCGAGGCCCTGGTCCGCTGGAACGAGCTCGACGAAGCCGAGCGCCTGGCCACCGAGGCCTCGCGGCTGCGGGTGATGTATAGCCCGTACGAACCCCGGCCCGAACAACTGCTGGAACACATCGCCAATCTCCGCCAGCAGGCCCGCCGGCCGGGCAGCCCCAGCGGCGGTGTCATCCCCGCAGGGGCCGAGTATGCCATGCCGGCCAGCGGGGCCGGCCCCTTCGATCGCCGGGCCGCAAGCGCCGTGTACGACCCTTCCAGCGATACCACGCGGAACATCCTGGCCGGGGCCAACGCCCCCCAGGCCCCGCTGGGAGTGCGGATCGGCCCGGAATCGGCCCCGCCCAGCCAGCCCGGCATGGGCATGGCCCTGTTCCAGCAGGGCGAAGCGGCGCTGAAAGCCCGCGACCCCCAGGCCGCCCTCCAACTCTTCCGCCAGGCTTATGCCCACATCCATGAGTTGGACCCGGTTACCGCGCAGCGCCTGCGCGACTACCTCCAGATGCTGCCGCCGGCGGTCGAGCCGCCCCGGCAACCCGGCCCAACCTCCCCCATCGACGAAGCCGCCGCACGCCAGCAAGTGCTGGCCAAGCAGATGGCCGCCGATGTGGCCCAGGCCATCAGCAATGCCCGCCGCCTCCTGGAGTCCGACCCCAAGGCGGCCGTGGCCCAGTTGGAGCAGATGCGCACCAAGGTCGAAGCCGCAGGCCTCGAGCCGGCCGTCCGCGACCGCATGATCCGCCAACTGGAGCGCGAACTGGCCGATACCCAAAAGTTCATCCAGCAGAATCGCCCCCGGATCGAACTCGAGGAGCGCAACCAGAAGGTCGCGCAGAACATCGAGCGCCAGCAGCAGAATAAGCTGGAAATCCAGAACAAGCTGGCCCAAAAGGTCGAAGAGTTCAACACCCTGATGCACGAGCAGCGCTACGCCGAGGCCGAGCTGGTCGCCAAGCAGGCTGCGGAACTCGACCCCGAAAACCCCCTGGCCCACCAGCTTGTGCTCAACGCCCGGCTGGTCCGCCGCATGGCCGAGGGCCGCACCCTCCGCGACCAGAAAGAGCAGGCCGTGCTCGATACCCTGGCCGAGGTGGACCGCGCCAGCGTCCCCTTCAGCGGCGCGGAACCCTACGTCTTCCCCGACGCCAAGACCTGGCGCGAGCTGACCGACCGCCGGGCGAAGTTCGCCAAAGAGGTCGGCCGGCGCCGCTCCGAAAAAGAGGTCGAAATCTACCGCAAGCTCAAGACCCCGGTGGCCTTGAAGTTCGAGAACGCCCCCTTGAGCAAGGTCGTCGATTACCTGGCCAAGCTGGCGGAACTGAACATCTATCTCGATCCGCAAGGCCTGGCCGAGGAAGGCGTCTCCACCGATACGCCCATCACCATCGACCTCCAGCAGGAGGTGAAGCTGGAAAGCGCCCTGAAGCTCATCCTGCCCCCCTTGCACCTGACCTATGTGGTCAAGGACGAGGTGCTGAAGATCACCAGCGAGCAGGCGCGCAATACCGAGCTGATCGTGGTCACCTACAACGTGGCCGACCTGGTGATCCCCATCCCCAACTTCGTGCCTAGCGCCGGTATGGGGCTCGAGGGGGCGTACCGCAACGCCATGGCGACCGCCACGGCAGGGTTGCAAGGCGCCTCGCCCTTCGGGGCTTCGCCCATGGCCCCCGCCGTGGTGCTGGCCAGCCGCGATGGCAAACCCGCCACCGGCGTGCTGGACCCCACGGTGCTGGCCCAAATGTCCAATAGCGCCTCTCGCGGCCCCACCCCCACCAACATGCCGCTGGCCAGCGGG
>JBBIQF010000034.1:0-2660 GCA_037442445.1 Planctomycetaceae bacterium | reverse complement strand
ACCCCCTCATCCGTGACCCGTAAGCGAACTCGCCGGCCAGTTTGCCCTTTACGGGCCGGAGTATAGCCGGGTGGCGACCCGCGCGGCAATGTCAGGTTATACGTCTATCGGGTATAAGGCATGCCCCATTCGCGGTATAGATGTCCGGGGGCGATGCCTCGGCGAAGCGGAGGTGCCATCCCTCGCGGACGTGGTCCAATCGCCCAATGGCTATTCCAGCGTGGGGCGTACTACTTCGCCGCGCAACTGGGCCTCGCCCCCCTCTTTTTCGTAAACGCCGTAGAACAGGCTCGTGCAGTCCAGCCACACGGCCAGCCGGTGCCAATCCTCGGGCGGCAGCTTCACGTCGTAATGGCCTTTGCGCAACAGCTCGTACAGTTTGGAAGCGCGGGCGCCGAACCGGCCCGGGGTGGTCCGGTACGGATCCCCATAGTCCGAAAAGCCGAATTGCGGGGCCAAGGTGTTGTACGAGGCGAACCACTTGCGCACGATGGGCTCGCGGCCCAGGTTGGGGGCCTTGTCGCTTTTTTCCGCATGGCACTGGACGCAATGCCGATCGAGCACCGGCTGCACCAACCGGGGATAGCTGAAAGGATTGGTGCCATCGACGTCGGGCACGAGCCGCGACGGTTCGCGCCGCAAGGCCAGGGGAATGGTCCGCAGGGGCTGCGGCGAACGGTGCTTCGGCTCGTGGCAGCCCAGGCACACCAGCCGTTCCCCTTCGTGCAGATAGGTGGCCGAGCGCATCGACTGCACGGCCAAGCCGTCCTGGTCGATGGCCTGGAAGAACAGTTCCTTGTTTGCGGGGACGATGAAATGGGCGCTGCCATCCTCTTCGACCGGGGCGGTGCCCAGCACATAGCGCACCGGCACCACGGAATCGCCCGCCGTGGCCACGCGCAGGGCGGTTTCGTGGGGCGGCGCCCCCGAGGGGACGGTCATCGGCAGCACCTGGAGCACGCGGACTTCTTTGATTCTCGTGCCCGGCGGCCAGGGCTTCAGGCTGTCATACACGTTGACCAGCGCGACGGTGGCTTCCGCATTGCGCGCTGGGAGGCGGGTGCGGACCGCCGGATCGGTATCGGGCCCCCGGCGAACCAGTTCGGGGGCGACCACGGGCTTGGGCCGCGGCACCACCGGTATGGGGCTTTGGCCCGAAATCTCCGGATCGCGATAGATGAGTTCCTTGTTGCCGAAGGCGTCGACCAGGTAGATGCCGTAATTGCCCCGCTGGTAACGCTCGCCCTGGAACCCGCCGGTGCGGCGCATTCCTGCGTCGTATATGCACAGGTGGTAATCCTCGCTCAAAGGCCAAGGGGTGCCATAGGCCTGGGCGCCCCCCTGGCTTTCGGGAAAGCCCACTTCTGGCGTGAGCCGTTTGACCGGTCCCATGGCGTCGTCATCTGGCACGCGGGGGTCGATGAGCACGAGCGAGCCATACGCCTGGCCGTGATGCGGGGCGGCCGTGGCCACGAACTTCGGCGACCCCGGCACCGCGCGGCAGTCCAATTCCATGTCGGGCCGGAGATGCCGGGGGGCGAAGTTGCCGTGCACGGCGCGGCTATCCCGGCCGTCGAGCGTCGTGATCCACGGCAGGTGGGCGGTACAGCCATGACGGTCCACGTAATCCCAGCGCGTGTACACGATGCGCCCGTCGTGGGTCACGCTGGGGTGCCACTCGTTGGTCTCGTGGAAGCTCAGGCAGGTGATATCGCTGCCGTCGGCCGCCATGTCGTACAGGGTGTAGGTCGGGCACACCCGGCCGCATCGCAAATACCCGCCGCGGCGCTCCGAAATGAACGCGATCCGGCCATTGGGCAGAAAGCACGGGTCGAAATCGTTCCACGTGCCGTCGGTAAGCTGCTCCAGGCCGGTGCCATCGACGTTGACTTTGAAGATGTGGTAGCACCGCCCCTCGTGCCAGTGCCCCTGCGAGGGATCGGTATGGTGCCGATGGCGGGTGTCGCCCTGGTTTTCCACATAGGCGAACAGTATCGTCTTGGCATCGAAGGAGAGGTCGGGCGAGAGGAACGAACCGCCCCCATTGTCCTCGCCGTGGCGGTTGCCCATGCCGTCGAAGGAAACCGGCGGTGGAGTGGTGGGCCCGCCCGAAAGGGCCTTACCTTTGAGCCGGCCACGCTGGACCACCGAGTTAGCCAGCACATCGCGCACCTTGGGCTCTGGGCCGAACGCCCCGGAAAGGATGTATAACCCGCCGCCGGGCGTGGCCGCCATCCCGTAATACTGGTCGCACATGTGGTTGTATAGGGCCCGGTGGCGCTTGATGAACAGGATCTGGTCGAACGCCAGAAGGGGATTTTTCCATGCGATCTGGCGGCGCAGGCGGCAGGCATCGGCATAGAGCACATAGCGGGCGTGGCGCGCGGCGGGATCGATGTTCGCCGAGGCCGCTTGCAGCTCGCCCAGTTCCTTTTCTAGCGCCGAGAGGCTGCTGGCGGCTGCGGTCCGCTTCAAGTCGGCCAGCAAGGCCGCGGTGCGGCGGAGGACGATATCGGCCGGATCGCGGTCCTCGGGCAGCACCAACGCCGCCTGGCGGAACGTCTGCGCGGCCACTTTTTCGAAGTGCGGCCGGTTGGCCAGGTCCAGCTCGAGCATCCCGTATTGTTCGAGCCATTCTTTTTCCAGGCCTGCGTGGGCGG
>JBBIQF010000033.1:0-2692 GCA_037442445.1 Planctomycetaceae bacterium | reverse complement strand
AGCCGCCGCCTACCTCGTGGTACTATTGGTCCTCGTGTGGCTCGAAGATAAGCTGATCTTCATCCCCTCCCGTTATCCGGAAGGCGAGTGGCAGCCGGCCGGCCTGCCGGTGGTCGATGCCTGGTTCGCTTCCGACGACGGGGTCCGGCTGCACGGCTGGTACCTGCCCCATCCGCAACCCGCGGCGTATATCCTGTTTTGCCACGGGAACGCGGGCAACGTCACCCATCGCGCCGAGGCGATGCGCCAGTTGAACCGCCGCGCCCGGGCTGCGGTGCTGGTGTTCGACTACCGCGGCTACGGCAAGAGCGGAGGCAGCCCCAACGAAGAAGGGGTACTCCGCGACGCCCGGGCAGCCCGCCGTTGGCTGGCCCAACAGGCTCAAATCCCCGAAACCGCCGTAGTCCTCATGGGCGAGTCGCTGGGCGGGGCGGTTGCGGTGCACCTGGGGGCCGAGCTGCCCGGCCGGGCACTCGTCCTGGAAAACACCTTCACCAGCCTGCCCGACGTGGCGGCCTGGCACTTCCCCTGGCTGCCGGTCCGCTGGCTCATGCGGTCGCAGCTCGATGCCCTGGCGAAGATCCGCCAGTGCCGCGGGCCGGTGTTCCAAAGCCACGGCGACCGCGACACCATCGTGCCGTACCGCCTGGGCCGGCAGTTGTTCGAGGCCGCCCCGGAGCCCAAGCAGTTCTACACCCTCGCGGGGGCGGACCATAACGACCCCCACCCGCCCGAGTACTACGACGCCCTTGGCCGATTCCTGGAGGCCATCCCCTGACGCTGCGGCCAGCCGGACCGAGAATGCGGGGAAGACAATCGGGTAGCGCCCGAGGCCCGGCTCTTGGCCGGGCACGGCGGGCACGGCGAGTCGGGCGTTGGGCCAGGCGATCGGTGCTGGGATGGGCTCCCGCCAGCGGCGGGCCAGGGCTATTCGTCCGAATACACCCGCGTGCTTTCCTCTTTTGTTACGGGCTCCATTTCATCGGCCGAAAGCTGCGCCCGCACCCGGTGGTTCCCCGGCTTGATCGCCTGGACGCGGATGCGGTAGGTGGTTTCGGCCTTGGGGGCCAGGCGCTGGAGGGGATCGAACACGACACGCCCGGGGTCCGCCGATTGCCGCACACCGGGCTCGGCCGCCACCACCCGCAGTTCCGGGGGCAGGAGGACGGAAAGCTGCACATTGCTGGCCGCCTTGGAGCCCTGGTTGAATACGCGGATCTGGTAGGTGGTCTCGCCGCCCACTTCCACCGGGTCGCTGGTATCGGTTATTTGGAACGAGGGCGAGGCGATACCCTCGATGATCACAGGCAGTTCCTTTTCGACACTCAGGCCTTTATCGGCGGTGCTCCGCAGGCGCAGGAGGTGCTGGCCAGGCTCGATGGGCACGGTGGTGAGCTGCACCGAGCCGGTCTCTTTCGAGGGAAGTTCCTCCAGGGTCCAATGCACGGTGCGGGTGGCCTCTTGATAATAACCGGCGTTGTTGGCCGAGACGAACTTCAGCCCTGGCGGCAACTGGGCGATGAGTTCCACCTGGCGGGCGGGCGCCGTGCCGGGATTGGAAATCGACACCGTGTACGTAGCCTCGCGTTCCAGGTACCGGCGCTTGGGGCCTTCCAGGGCGATATCGAGTTGCGGGGCGAGGACTTCCAGCTCCACGCGGTCCTCGGCCTTGAGGTTGGCGTCCCCCCGGGCGGTCAGGACATTGGCAATGACTCCGGCCTGAACGGCCACCAGTTTCAGCTCCAACTGGCGAGACTCGCCCGGCTTGAGGCTGCCGACTTCATACACCAGGTCCGAGCCGGCCGGGTGTTGCAGCCCCGGCGGCACCCGCTCCTCCAGCACCACCTGGTGGGCCACGCCGGTCCCCGGGTTGGAGACGGTGATCTGAAGGGTGATTTCGTCGCCGATTTGCACGCGCGGCGGAGCGGCGGTCTTCAGCACCAGCATGGGTTTGGTAGAGACCGTGCGTGCCGAGGCTTCGGCGCCGAACGTGACGGTGGCCTTGCTGCCCAGCACGCCTTCGTCGGTGGGCATGAGCTGCACTTGCAGCCGGACTTCCTCGTTGGGCTTGACCGTTCCTAAAGACCACACCAGCTCGCCCCGGACGCCGCGAGACGCCTTGGGTTGCGTATCCAGCAGCCTAGTCCCCTTGGGGATTTCGTCGCGGACCTCGACGTTTTGGGCAGGCACTTGCCCGGTGTTTTTCAAATGGATTTCGAACACTGCCGGCTTTCCCACCTGGACTTCGGGCGGGGCCATCTTTTGCACTACGATTTGGGGTGTTTGGGGCCCTTCGAGTTCGCGGGCACCGGGGACGCCGGAGCCCTCGGCGTCGCTTTCGGGTTGCCTTACAGTCGCCTGTGGGCCGGCCGGCAGTTGAATGGCTGGCCGATCGGCCCGAGACCCCGGGGTTTTCGCTCCGATCTTCCCGCTAGGGCCCGTGGCTGGCGCAGGCCGCGACGCCGGGGGGACCACAGCGGGCGGGACCCGGGCGATGGGCTTGCCTGGTGCCGGGTCATCGGGGTGGAACAACCCCGGCTCGTCTCCGGTGGGCGAGATGCCCGCATTGCGCCCCGGCAACGAATCCGCACCACCGGGATGGCCCTCGTGGTCTCCATGCGCCGGCCGGCTTGTGGCGGACGGGGCGGCCGGCTCCGCCGCTGCCTTGTTTTGCGCTAGCGGCGCTGTCCAA
>JBBIQF010000032.1:0-2765 GCA_037442445.1 Planctomycetaceae bacterium | reverse complement strand
CTCCACCGGGCCGGCTGCGATTGGCCCGCCCCGGCCGGCTCCGCAGCCCACATTTTTCCCAAAACTAGCCCAAGCACCAATGCCAGCAAGATTGCCGATAACCAGGCAACCGACCCCAGCCGCCCCGTCCGATGCCATTCCCGAAACCCGAAGCTCGTGGCTCGCATGACCGTGCTCCTCTGCGTGTTCCTATGATTGCGACGATGCCAAGGCGCTTTAGGGCTGGTGGGCCCTGGGGGATGTCAAAAGGCTCGGCCGGCCCGAGCAGGTCGCGGTCTTGCCACGGGGACCGCGCGTGCCACCGAGGCTCCCGGGGCTTGAGGGCGCCCGGTCCGCCGGCCTCGCTCTACAGTAGCAGGCCTGGCCGGCTATTGCCACGCCCCGCGGGCTGCAATGGGCACGCATGGCGTCGACGGCCCCGCGGGCTGCTGCCGCCGGGCCACCGGGCCTTCCAGCCCCCGCCGGGTGGGCCGAACCACTAGCAAGCGGCATGCGCAGGGACACCGGTGGCTCGGCGCCATTCTTCGGCATTCTCGGCAATGGTTATCGGAGATCCCACGAATTTGGCCCCCACGTAGACAAACTACCTCCTCGGAGTGTAAATTACATGCTCGCCATTGGTTGCCGAGGCAGGGCGAGGGTCGGCAGCGGCGCCTGCAAGGCAGCGTATCGGGTTGCAAGCCAAGGAGTTATGCACCGGGGTGGCGCGACAATACGGTGGCACCATATAGCACTATGGTGGGGGCGCGACCCGGCCGGCGCAACATGGCCGAGCTTCTGGCAACATTTTCTGCGGAATTGGTGCAGAGTGGTCGAGAGGGTCCAAGAAACGCGAGTCCCAGTGGAAAGGAGGTTTGAGTGGTCAAACTGACGTTGAGGGAAAACGAGTCCATTCAAGAGGCGGTGCGTCGCTTCCGCAAGCTGGTCGAACGGAGCGGAATCAAGAAGGAAATGCGCCGCCGCGAGTACTACGAGAAGCCTAGCGAAGTGAAGCGCCGCGCCCGGCTACGGGCCGAGCGGCGAGCCCGTCGTACTCGGATGCTGCAAGGCGCCTGATTTTCTGCCGGGCGCCGGGTCTCCTTGTCCCCATGAGGGCCTAAACCTGCGCGCGAGGATACAACTTATTGGTGGAATTGCTCCACTAATAAGTGGCATTCCCGGGGACATCCGCGCTCCTCGCGGGTGCTGAAGCTCGAAAGATAACCTGTCTTGACCCGCGAGCGGGGACTTGATATTCAGAGCCGTCTTCTGATTGCAGATGTGCTTGTCTTCTGTCGGCGATCCCCTGTTGGCGGGAGCGATCGGTGACCAACCCCCGCGGCGTGGTAGCGGCGCTGGTCTTGTGGGCCACGATCGGGTGCTTCCAACCCCTTTGTGCCCAACGCATTCATTTTCCTTCCGCGCAAGGGGTAACGCCCCAGCCGGCACAGCCAGCCAGCAGCACGCCCAGCGTGTATTCGGGGGGCACGACGCCAGGATGGAACTCCTCGGCTCCTGGCTCGACGGTCCAAGCAAGCCCCCAGAGTACGCCGGGCACGAGCGTGCCGTCGGCAGGGGTGCCGGCCCAACCGGTTCCTGGTGCGGCGGGTTCTGTGCCGCCGGCGATTTCGGGCGCGCCGCTATCGCCTCCCGGCGGTTGGAGTAGCCCCGCAAGCCCTTGGCCACCGCCGTACCCCCCACAACCCGGCCCGGGGAGCACGGTCCAGCCACAACCCGTCGCGCCGCCGTCGGGCAGCTTAGGGCCGGCTGCTACATTCCAAGGGGGGATACTTCCCCCTAGTTTTGACCCCTATGGGACGCCGGGCAGTGCTACGACGCCACTGTTGCCGCAAGATCCGGTCTTCGGGCCGGACCTGGGAGCCGCCCCGCCCATGACCAAGTTCTTCGACGGAATCCGGCTGGACCACCACTGGCTGGCCAGTTCGGGGGGGAGGCGGCTGGGGCTCAACGACACCGATATCGGGGCGACCTTCCAGTTCCCGTTCTTGCGCCAGGCTACCCCCATTCGGGTGACGCCCGGCTTTGGCGTGCAGGTGTGGGACGGCCCGGTCTCGCCGGTGCCGGTGGCCGACCCGCTACATTTGGTGGCCTCGCCCGACTTGCCCGCGCGAACTTACCAGGCGTATCTCGATGCGACCTGGAATCCCCAGTTCACGCCGTGGCTGGGGGGCGAGTTCGGCGCGCGGGTGGGGGTGTATTCCGATTTCTCGAAGGTAACGCAAGACAGCATTCGTATCCCCAGTTACGGGCTGGCAGTGCTATCGTTTTCGCCCAGCTTCCAGCTCAAGGCGGGGATCATGTATCTGGACCGCAATGACGTGAAGCTGCTCCCCGCAGGGGGCGTGATCTGGACGCCGAACAGCGACACGCGTTTGGAGATCCTTTTTCCCAATCCCCGCGTCATGCGCCGGTTGACCACCGTAGGTACCACGGATTGGTGGTACTACGTGCGGGGCGACTACGGGGGCGGAGCCTGGACGGTCCGCCGCAGGTACACGGGCGACATCGAGCGGATCGACTACAACGACCTCCGCGCTGCCCTGGGGCTGGAGTTCCAGCGCACCGGGGGATTGGAAGGCTTTGTGGAAGTCGGCTTGGCTTTCGAGCGCAAGGTGGTTTACGTGGAATCGCCCGAGGATAACTTCCGGGCTAGCAACGTGGTATTCGTCGGGGCGGGTTTCGCATTCTAGGTAGGGTGTGTGTGCTTTGCACGCACGCCCCGGGGCGAATGTCGAATGTCGAAAGCCAAATGTCGAACGACCAAG
>JBBIQF010000031.1:0-2778 GCA_037442445.1 Planctomycetaceae bacterium | reverse complement strand
CCCCACTCGGGATAGTCGTCGCTCTTGCGGTTGGGATCGCACACCGCCACGATCCGCACCTCCGGCTTCTCTAGCGCCGGCATGAGCTGCCGCAGCCCTTGGGTGCCGCACCCCACATACGCAATGTGGATCTTCTCGCTGGGCGGCACGAATCGCGGCCCTCCCAGAACCTCCCGCGGCACCAGCATCGCCGCGCCGGCCGCCACGCCCGCCGTTTCCAAAAACCTCCGCCGATGCAAAGCCCGTCTCGACATCGCTCGCTCCTTTCCACGGGACGCAACCTTCCTCGGAGATTTGTCGCCACAAGGGCTGGCCTTGCAATAGCCGTTCGCCCCAGAGACGATCGCCTTGGTTACCGGTTTCCCACCAAGGCCACTCACGCGGCCCACCCAGGACAAACGCCGGACGGCCCACCCGCCCGGCCCCCTTCCACCCGGTGGCCATTATAGCCACAAACCGAGCGCCACGCCCTACGCTTGCCCCTTGCCGCCCGCAGCGGGCGCCACAACTGGCCGAGCCAACCAAACCGCATTCAGCGCCATGCGCCTAAAGGTACGTTGTCTTCCGTACCTCAAATCCAAAAGCCGCCAGGTCCTTTCTACTGGCAAGCCCACTGTCACTCGCGGCCATACGTCTCAGCCTTGTTGCGGCCGTAAAACGCGATCGTGCGCAAAGCCTATCTAAAAGCCGCGCTGAACAGGCCGGTGCATCTGCCGCCGGTTTTCCCGCCGCTACAGTTTGCCGGCCCTGCCACGTTGCTGCCTCTTTCGCCACCGCCGCCCTCTGGCGTCTCCTGTTCCCGCCCCGGTAGCCTCCCTGCTCGGGCCGAACGCCCACGGGCCCTGCTACCCCCGTAGGTGTAGAAGCCCCTTGCGGCCTAGTTCCGCGAACTAGCCATCCTTCCCACTTTGGAATTACGAAGCAATAGTTCGGCTACTCGAACCATTTTGGATCGGACGATCTATTGAGTGGAATCCGCATTTTCGGGTAAAAGTCGGCCAGCAACATCGGCCGCACACGCCGGAACGCATCGCCTCGGTGGAAAGGCTTCCCCCCATGCTTACGCGTCCTCCTGGCCTTGGACTCGCAGATGCTCTGCGACACCCTGAGCGACCTCCTCCGCCGCCAGGAGGGCATCGAGGTGGTAGGCCAAGCCGCCAGGCCGCTCGACGTCCTCGTGGCCGTCGAGAAAGCACGGGCCAACGTGGTGCTGCTCACCTTCCCCCAGTTCCCCGAACTCCCCGGTCTCTGCTCGCATCTGTTCGCCGAGTTCCCCGAAGTGGTCGTGGTAGGGATTTCGCCCGACGGGCAATACGCCTGCACGTGCCGTCAGGAGGTACGCGTCAAGCGGCTGGAGTCCGGGGGTCTGGGCGAACTGCTGGCCGAGCTTCGCAGCCTTGAGGTGGTCCCGTAGATGAGGCACCGAGGAGAGCATTATGAGGCCGGCCCACATTCCTCCAGTCGCCGCGACCACGAAAGCCTCTGGCCGGTTGTCAACCCGATGTCGTGCAAAGCGGTTTGGAGACTGCAAGTACAAAGTATTTCGATTACTTCCATCGAGCAACGGACGACTCGGAGTAACACATCACGATGCCGGAAGCCCGGGTTGCTCGCCCCATAACCGAGAAGTGAGATGAGCACTCTGGCCACCATAGCCATTTCCGTGCTCCGGAGCCTGACGCGTCGGCCGTTGCGGCGGGCGAGCCGCCTTTTAGCCGGCCGCTGGGGGTCCCCTTCGCACGGCGAATCGGCTGTCGCCGCCCGGGTCGAACGGCTGCTTGCCGACAAAACTACCGCGTACCGTATCGCGCAGTGCCGGGAGGACTATTGCGGATCATTCCGTCTCGTCTACGAGGCCTACTTGCGGGCGGGCCTGGCGCGGCCGAACCCGTTTGGCATGCGAGTAACTCCCTATCAGCTTCTCGAAACGAGCGAAGTCTTGGTGGCGGTACGGCAAGGTCAGGTGATCACCACCATCACCCTCGTGCGTGACGGCGAACTGGGCCTGCCGATGGAAAGCACCTACCCCGAAGAGGTCGCTGCCTTGCGGGCCCAAGGGCTACACTTGGCCGAGGTCTCATGCCTGGCCGACCGCCGCCATGTCCGCACCGAGCACGCCACATCGGAAAGCAAATGCCCGGCACCGGCCACGGCCATGCGCCTGATGACCCTAATGGCCCAATTGGCTCGAGCCCGCGGCGTCAACCAACTCTTGATCGCGGTGCATCCCCGGCACGCGCGGTTCTACTGCCGGTTCACCGCTTTCGAGCCCATCGGCGGCCTGCGGAGCTATCATGCGGTGTGCGACCAGCCGGCCGTGGCTTTGGCCCTGGATATCGACCGGGCACCGGTCGACCATCCCCACCTTTTCCACCGCTTTTTCGGCCTGCCGTTTCCGCCCGGCACGCTAGCCCCCCGGCCCATGCCGGCCTCGCTACGCAGAGAACTCGTCCCCGTCCTCGCTGCCAGCTACGACGGCTGTTTGCCCATCCCAGTGTCCTTGTAAGCCGCATCGCAGCATGCTTTGATGCTTTACCTCGGCCAAATGGCGGTCTTATGAAAAGCGAATCGGTCCCAAAAGCAGTTTTCCAGGTCGGTTTAGAACGATTGGAGCGGTTGTACCGAATTGAGCGGTCGCAGCGGTGGTACGGAACTTATGGGCACCGTCACAGCTTCCGCAGAAGCTATACTTTGATAAACGCGGTCTTGTGACTTATGTGGTCCGTCGCCCTGGACACCCTCATCGCCGACCGTGCCAAGCTGTTGACGGCCTTGGTG
>JBBIQF010000030.1:957-2783 GCA_037442445.1 Planctomycetaceae bacterium | reverse complement strand
GAGCGTGGCCGGCTAAGTTCAATCCCGGCCGCACGACGCTGATCCGCTCGGGCGGCAGATGGAGGAACTCGGCCATTTTCTGCGCGTAATAGCGGTTGGACGCGACCAGAACATCGAGTTCCCCTGCGCAGCGGCGGAGTTCTTCGCAGGCCAATGTCCGGTACGGCTCACCAAGCTGTTCCAAGAAAAAATCCTCGCCCGCCAGGCCGGCTACCACGGGCACACGCAACCGGCGGCGCAGGGCACCTGCCATGCCGGCCAAGAGCACGGTGGAGAGGTGCACCACGTCGGGCCGCACGGCCTGGCCCAGCCAGCGCACCGCCGATTGCACCAGCCGGCGCTGCAAGCCGTGATCTCCGCGGAGCATGGAGACCGCCAACGGGCCCAATTTGGCCGGCGCCGTGGCGGCCGACCTCCGGCTGACCCACCGCAGCAGCCGCGGGTCATCCAACACGCGAATCAGCGGCGAGGGCAACCACCGGCACAGCGGCAATTGCTGGTGGAGGTACACGTTCACCCCGCCCAGGATCACGTGGTCCAGGCTCACGTCCTCCTCGTCGGTCCGCAGCGGGGTATAGGCCGGCACTAGGAACACCTCTTCGCCGGCCTCGCGCAGCGCGGCAGCCAGGGTGTTGCCTTGAAGGCATTGCCCGCAATACATGCTGCCGGCACCGGCGGTGATCAGGGCGATGCGCATCGTCGGTTACAGGTTCCGTGCAAACCGCCGCGGCAGCGTGGCACGCAGCAATCGCGCTGGCGGCGGATGGCTTCAGGCGAGGATCGCATCGGCCAGATAGTGCAAGAGCCGAACGAGCGACGGTACTTGGGCTTCGTCGGCAAGGGCATGGGCCCGCTGGCGGTGCTTTTCCACCAGGACAGACGCCTGATGGAACACCTGCGCATGCTCGTACAGCCGGCGGATGGCCACCAGCCGGCCAGGCTCTCCGTCGCCGGGATTGGCCAAGAGGCCCTGGAGGTCTTGCCGCTGGCCGGGCCCAAGGCTCTGCATGGCCAGGGCGGTGAGGATGGTGGGGCGGCCATCGGACCGCTCGCCGTGCCCGGCCCGCTCCCAGGCCGCTGGCCATCGCCAGTCGTCCAGGTCGTCGAGTATTTGGTAGGCCACGCCCAGGTGTCGGCTGAAGCGGGCGGCCAGGGCCCGCAGGCCGGGATCGCTGTGGGCCAAACGCAGCCCGGCCCAAAGTGCCGCCTCGAAGGCCGGTGCCGTCTTCAAAGCGTAAATCCGCAGGACCTCCAGGGGCGGCAGCGAGAACTGGGGGGCTGCCCGCCACGCCAGTTCGGCCCCCTGGCCTTCGCACAGGCGGAGGTGGGCCTCGGACAGCGTGGCCAGCACATCGCTGACCGCTGCGGCCCCCAGCGATGCCTGCTCGCCCGCCACCAGCCGGTACCCTAGGCCGATCAAATAGTCGCCCACATTGATGGCCGTGGCCGGCCCGTACTGCCGGTGCAGGGCCGGCTGGCCGTAACGCTCGCCATCATCGTCTTCGATATCGTCATGCACCAGCGAGGCCTTGTGAAAGACTTCGATGGCCACTGCCACCCGGCGCACGCTATCGGGGATTTGCGCCAGCTCGACACCGCTTTGCGCCTGATAGGCCGCCAGGGTGATGAACGGCCGAAAGTGCTTCCCCCCACGGAGCAGAAAATCCCAGGCCAGGGCCTGAGTGGCCAAGAGGGGATTTGCCGGGGGATGGACGGCATCCGGGCCTTGTTGGCTGCCGGGGAGAAGGCCCCGGGGCCACACCGGCCCGACCAGCCGGGCCAGCTCCGCCGGCTCGAACAGGCGCGCGGCCGCACGCAACAGCGGC
>JBBIQF010000030.1:0-879 GCA_037442445.1 Planctomycetaceae bacterium | reverse complement strand
GATCGTGGTATTGCGGCAACCGTTGGTCAGCAACGGAACCGCCATGCAGGGGATCCCCACCTGGAGCACCTTGTCCAAAGCCTTTTCCAGCGAGGTGAGGCAGGCGGCCCCGAGGATGGCATCGGCCTGGCCCTCGACAATCAGCTTTAAGACGATGGGCGAGCCTTCGGCAATCAGCACCTGGTAGCCCAGGGACTCGGCCTGGCGCTTCAGTTCGTTGAGCCGGCAGGCGCCGCAGGCGCGGCACAACAGGCCGAACTCGTCGTACTCGGCCGGGCATGTCTCGGCCTTGCGCAGGCAATGCGGCAACAGCAGCAGGCGCCGCTTGTAGGGGACCGCCTCGACTTGCTGGCGCCAGTAGGCCGAAGCGAACGCCACCATGCTGAATCCCAGGTAGCATTCGGGCAGGCCCAGTTCGGCCAGCAGCGCCCGGCCGTGGCTTTCCAGCGTGCTGCGGCCCAGCGGCCGGCCGGGCTCCAATTGCACGGCGCGCCGCGCTGCGGACTGCCGGATTCGCTGCCGGTCCTCTGGGCAGTCGGGGATGTGCTTGATGCCCCCACGCGGGCCAGGCAGCAGTGCGTTGCCCTGCCCGGCGGGCCATCCCGCGGCATCGGGGCCTGGAGTCAGGGGTGCGCTAGCCAAGGGGTGTCGCCTCGTTCGCCTCTATTGCCCCGCAAGCGCGCGTCCTAGCGCCGAAACCACAAAGATCCGCGGATACAGCTTCTCATCATACCAAAGCCGGGCAAAGTATAAACCGATGGGCGAGCTGCGGCGATAGCCCCCGGTCTCGACGGCCTGGACCAGCCATGCCAGTCCCCGGCCTAGCGCCGCTTCGACCCCGGGCTGGGTGGGTGCGGCCAGGAGCGCCTCGACGGCCAG
>JBBIQF010000029.1:372-2814 GCA_037442445.1 Planctomycetaceae bacterium | reverse complement strand
CCTTGCCTGATGACCAGCCTGCTGAACGACGCGGGCTATACCGCCTTCTGCCACATGGATTTCACGCACACCGTGCCCGGCGTGCTCATGCGGTGGATCTCGGGCAAACCGTCCTTCATCGCCAACTCGCATTTCCCGCACCACGGCATGATCACCCTGGCCCATTGTGCGGCACCGCGCCGCATGAACGGCAAAGATTTCGAACCCACCCGGATCGTCACCCATTTCGAGTCGGACTGCGGCGCGGCCACCAAAGTGCAGTACCCCCGCGGGCAGGTTACGACCAATATCCTGCCCAACCTGGCGTGCACCAAGTGGATGGGATTCCGCGGCCGCATCGCCGAAAGCCCCAACTACGACATGTGCCGCTCGCAAATGGATGTGGCCATCGACGGCGATTGGAAACGCTTGCTGGTCCAGATGCAGGGCTTCCACACGGTGATCACGTATGGCGACTACCTGCGCGAGGTGGGTTACGTTCTGAAACGCATGGGTATCGCTTGGGAGAACTTCAGCCCCGAGACATGACCTTACCTGTCCACCGGGCCCGATTGGGGGCGCCGACTGCGGCTAGCCCGAAAGGCATTTTCCGCTGCCGTCGGGGTCCGTCGGGCAGGCCCGGGCCCTAGCTGTTCCGCAGAGCATTCGCAACCGCGTTTCCGCGTACACGGTAAAGGAGAGCGTATGAAGCGTTACATGCCAGGCGCTGGCTGGGCAAAACCAGCCCGCGGGGGATTGCACCGCTGGCCCACCGGCCATGTCCTGTGTGTTGGACTTGCCGCCTTATGGTTGTGGGCGGTGGCCAGCGCATGGGCCTGTGCCGGGCAAGCCTCGGCCCGGGGACCGATTCTTCGTGTGCCGCAGGCCAAGGCGGCCGTGCCGCTTGCCCTGGCCTTGCCACCAGGCACCGCCGCAGCTTCAGGCGGCAATTTGCGGCTGGTGGAATCTGGCGGCTCGGCGCACGCGGTGCCGGCCGCGGCGGTCGTAGGCCCGGCAGAGGACGGCTCAGCCGGCCCCCTCTATCTCGCCGCCACTTTGCCACCCTCGCAGCCCCGCGAGCGGCAGTTCCGCCTGGAGGCCGCCGCGGCTTCGGGCCCGGCCAATAGCCCCTTCGGCTTCCGGGACCTCGACCCGCAGCGCATCGCTTTGGAGGAAGACGGCCGGCCAGTGCTGGTGTACAACCACGGCGTGATCACCAACGAAAAGATCCCCAAGAGCGATGCCCGCCGCAGCCGGGCGTGCTTCGTGCACCCCATCTATGGCCTGTGGGGCGAGGTGCTGACCGAGAGCTTTCCGCGCGACCATTATCATCACCACGGCCTGTTCTGGGCCTGGCCACATGTTTACATCGAAGGAAAAGAATACGACCTTTGGGTGTACAACAACATCCGCCAGCGGTTCGTCCGCTGGCTGGCCCGGCAAACCAGCACCGTGGCCGCGGTGCTGGGCGTGGAGAACGGCTGGTTTGTGGACCAGCGCCAGGTGATGACCGAACGCATTTGGCTGCGGGTGTTCCGGCCGGCCGGCGACAGCCGGGCCATCGACGTGGACATGTGCTTCATTCCGCTGGACCATCCCATTACGCTCTGCGGGGCGGAAGGCAAGAGTTACGGAGGGCTGAACCTGCGTTACGCCCCCCGGCCCGAGAAAGAGACGCTCATTACCGTGCCTGGCGGCAAGACCCGCGAAGATCTGCCGGATACTCCCTTGGCCTGGGCCGACCTGACGGCCCGCTTTGCCGGTGCTCCGGAGCGGAGCGGGGCGGCCATCTTCGTGGATCCCGGCCACCCCGACTTTCCCCCGACCTGGCTCACCCGGCACTACGGCATCTTGTGTGTGGGCTGGCCCGGCGTCAAACCCCGCACTTTTGCGCCGGGCAGGCCGATCCGCCTGAGTTACCGCGTGTGGATCCACAAGCACGCCCTGGAACCGGAGCAGATCCAAGAGGCCTTCGATGCCTATGCCGCTGCCCGCCGTGCCACCTGGCAGCCCTGATGGGGCTGCGTGCCGGGCTTCCAAGGCCCGATTGGCCGCCGTTTGCCCGTAACCTGCCATCCCTCGCTTTGCGCATCGGGAGCCATCCTCATGCACCGCCGCCTGTCGCGCCGAGAACTGCTTCGTTTAGGAGCAACCGCCACCGTACCCGCTGCCGTCTGTCTGACGGCCCCGCGCGCTTGGGGCCAGCCCAAGCCCGAGCCGGGAGCCGATAAGCTCACCGCGTACCAGGACGGCCCGCAGAGCTGGGTTCGCTGGAACAACCTCTTGCTGACCAGCTATCGGGCCCACCCGACGCAAAAGTATCCCTACCTGTACCCCCTGGCCGGCCCAGTGAGCGGCCTGTCGCTGACCAGCGAGACCTCGGTGCCCTTCCCGCATCATCGCTCGCTGTTGTTCGCTTGCGACCGAGTCAACGGGGCGAATTACTGGCAGGGGCCGGTGGCG
>JBBIQF010000029.1:0-337 GCA_037442445.1 Planctomycetaceae bacterium | reverse complement strand
GCGCCTGGGGCAGGTGACGGCCCAGTCGGCCGAAATCCTCGACCAATGCCAATGGCGCGTCCCTGGCAAGCCCCCCTCGATGGCCGATAACCGCAAGTTCACCGTCCAGGTGGTCAACCCGCGCCTGCGATACATCGACGCCGAGATCACCTGGACCGCCGTGCAGAACGTGAAGGTCGAAAGGACCAACCACGCATTGTTCGCGCTCCGCGCTTCGCCCGACATCATCCCCTGGTCGGGCGGCACTCTGGTCGACTCCGAAGGGCGTGTGGGAGAGAAGGCCACCTTCGGCCAGAAGGCCGCCTGGTGTGCATTTTGGGGCAAGCGCCACGGCCTG
>JBBIQF010000028.1:279-2821 GCA_037442445.1 Planctomycetaceae bacterium | reverse complement strand
CATGGTGCATTCCGGTTCGAGAGGTCGAACGCCACGGGCTTCCATCTTCGCTCGGGCGACGCGGCCCGGCAAGCCTCGCAGCAGGCGAGAGATCATGCAAACTCCGCCAGGCGCTCGACGATGGCTCGGTACCGCGCCAGGGAGTCGAATGCTGGCCGGGCGCTGCGAAACCGTTCACGGCCCGGGACGTTACCGGGCAACACGCGATGCCTCGGCCGCGACCGAGCGTGGCCCTCCACCTTGGAGGGACGCGCTGGGTCGCGTCCGCCGCACTCCGTCGCGTCCGCCGCGCTTCGATACTCGCCGTGCCCCGTACGCGCCGTCCCCTGGAGCATCCGGAAGGCCCCGGGCCGCGAACGGCTACCTGTCCCGGGCGTTTGCCCTGGACTTGCCGGGCCCCATAGAATGCCGTAGATACGGCGAAGACCCTGCGCCGTGTCAACCCGCCCGGCAGTGGGTGTCGCGGGGGCGCGGCGCCTTATCCCGCCGAGGCAGCGCGGGGCCTGGTTTTCGGTTGGAGCAAGAAGGGTTTTCCGTGGACCTTTCGCATTATGCGCCTTCATTCGGGCGATACGAGTTCGTATTGCGCCGCTTGCACTCGCTGACGGGCCTGGTGCCGGTTGGCGGCTATCTGGCGTTTCATTTGTTGACCAATGCGTCGATCCTGGACGGCCCGGAGGCCTTCGCCTATCGGGTCGAACAGATTCACCGGCTGGGTCCGACCACCCTGTTGCTGCTCGAGTGGCCGTTCATTTTTATCCCGATACTGTTCCACGGCATTTTGGGGATGCTGATCGTGATGCGGGGCAAGCGGAATCTGTCGCAGTACCCGTATGCGGGCAACATCCGCTACACGCTTCAGCGTGCCACGGGCGTGATCGCCTTCGTTTTCATTTTTTATCACGTGTTTCATCTGCACGGGTGGTTGCGGTTCGACTGGTGGAAAGAGCACGTGGCGGGCCCCCTGGCCGGCGCCCAGTTCCACCCGGAGGACCCGCTTTCGGCAGCCCGGGCCCTCCAGGCCTCATGGGTGGTGCGGTTGATCTACGCCATCGGCGTGCTGGCGTGCGTGTACCACTTTGCCAATGGCCTGTGGACGATGGGGATCACCTGGGGGGTATGGACCGGCCCGAATGCCCAGCGGTGGGCGAACATCCCGGCCGCCCTCCTGGGGGTTTTCTTGGGCGTGGTGGGCCTTGGGGCCCTGTGGGGGATGGCGACGGTCGATACCTCGCAGCGCCCGGTGCAGGCCGGGCCGGCGTGGAATACTCCGTATGGGCCCCGCCAAGCCCTGTATGGGCCTGGCGAAGCGCAGGCTGCGGCCGGCGGCCCGTTGCACCGGGCACCGTTGCGTTCGGGCACGGTGGCCAGCGCTGTCGAGCCGCCGCAGGCCCGCACTCCCGGCATGAACCGATAACCTCCAAGCCAACGTTCAAGACTCGAGTTTTCCAGCAATGGCACGACGTCGCGTAGTGGTAGTGGGTGGCGGACTGGCCGGCCTGGCGGCCACCATGAAACTGGCCGAGTTGGGGTTCGACGTGGACCTGGTGAGCCTGGTGCCGGTCCGCCGCTCGCACAGTGTCTGCGCCCAGGGCGGCATCAACAGCGTCAACAACCTGACCCGCCAACTGGGCGACAGCGAGTGGAAGCACTTCGAGGATACGGTGTACGGGGGCGACTTCCTCCAGCACCAGCCGCCCGTCAAAGAAATGGCGTACTGGGCCCCGCGGATCATCGACCTGATGGACCGGCTGGGGGTGACGTTCAACCGAACGCCGGAAGGGTTCCGCGACCAGCGGCGATTCGGCGGCACGCTGTACGCCCGCACGGCGTTTGCCGGCGCCACCACCGGGCAGCAGCTTTTGTATGCCCTGGACGAGCAGGTGCGCCGCTGGGAGGTGACCGGCCACGTGCGGAAGTTCGAGTATTGGGACTATCTGGGCCCGATCCTCGACGACAACGGCGTCTGCCGCGGATGCGTGGCCCAGGACATGGTCACCATGGAGATTCGGGCGTTTCCGGCCGAGGCCCTGGTGATCGCCTCGGGCGGCTGCGGGTTGATCTTCGGGCGCTCGACCATGTCGATGACGTGCAACGGCAGCGCCGCCAGCCGCACCTACCAGGCCGGCGCGTGGTATGCCAATGGCGAGTTCATCCAGGTGCATCCCACGGCCATTCCCGGCGCCGACAAGCTCCGGCTGATGAGCGAAAGCGCCCGGGGCGAGGGGGGCCGGGTGTGGGTGCCCCGCATCCCCCAGGACCCCCGGCCGCCGCATCAGATACCCGAGCACGAGCGCTACTATTTTCTCGAGGAGCGCTATCCCAAGTACGGCAATCTGGTTCCGCGGGACATCGCCACGCGCGAGATCTTCAACGTCTGCACCCGCGAGGGGCTCAGCGTCGAGAAGGACCGCCTGTGCGTCTATTTGGATGTCAGCCATCTGCCGGCCGACGTGCTGGAGCGCAAGCTGGGCGGCATCTTGGAGATCTATCAGAAGTTCCAGGGGGTCGACCCGCGGCGCACGGCCATGAAGATCTTCCC
>JBBIQF010000028.1:0-269 GCA_037442445.1 Planctomycetaceae bacterium | reverse complement strand
GGCGGCTTGTGGGTGGATTACGAGCGGAGCGCGGACGGGGGGATGGCCATCGGGTCGCCCCGCAACCACCAGACCAACCTGCCGCGGGTCTTCGCCATCGGCGAGTGCGATTACCAGTACCACGGGGCCAACCGGCTGGGGGCCAACTCGCTCTTGTCGTGCATTTTCAGCGGGCTGATCGTGGGGCCGAGCATCGCTGCCGCGATCGACGCGGCCGGCAACCGGCCGCTGGGCGAAGCCTCGGCCCTGTGTACCCGGGCGGTGCATTA
>JBBIQF010000027.1:0-2821 GCA_037442445.1 Planctomycetaceae bacterium | reverse complement strand
GTGCAATGCCGCCAGCGCTACCATCGTAATAGCCCTCGGGGGTAACCACCAGCCACTCCGCTCCGCCATCGAGCGAGACCAGCCACGCAAGCTCGCTGCCGGTTCGGGCGTCCCACAGCCGGGTCGTACCGTCCACCGAGCCGGTCACAACCTGGGTGCCGTCCGGACTAAAGGCACAAGACGTAACCGGCAGGGTATGCCCTTGGAAGGTTCGGAGCTTCCGTCCGGTGGCCGCCTCCCAGAGGATCGCCGTCTTGTCCACTGAGCCGGTCACAACCTGGGTGCCGTCCGGACTAAAGGCGACTGACAGAATCGGCGCCCGGGCCTTGGGTACTACAATCTCGACGGGTTGAGGCGTGGCAACGGCCTGCCCGTTGCTCGGACTAGGTGTGCTAGGGAGAGCCGGGGCCGTCGGGGGTTCTCGGGGGTGCTGCGGTCCAGCACCCTCAACAGGGAGCACGGGCCTCGATGTCTCCGTGCCATGCGGCCGCCAGAGCAAACTCACCAGCACAATCGCAAGCAGGCCCATCGCTAGCCCGGCCATGTAAGGCTTCAACCAGGCTGGCCAAGCCCGCCTCGGTGCCCGCCCGTCCGACGCACCGGTTGCCGGTACAGGCGGCACCGAAGGTGCTGAAGATTCGGGCGACACCGGCACCGACGGCCGCTTGACCTCGCTTGCCGGCATCGCCGCAGAAGAATCGCGTGGCGGCGTGACCAGAGGCGGCGGAGTGGGCACTGCCAGTCCCAGCGACGCCAGGTCCTGGGCCAACTCGTCCATGCCGCTGTAGCGATCGACGGCCTGTGGAGCCAGCAGCCGCTCCAGCACCCCGTCGAACTCCGCGGGCACGGTCGGGTTCCGCTGCGATGCCGGTACCCAGCGCCCTAGCGGCGCCTGGCCGGTCAAAAGCTCGTAAAACGTAGCCCCCAAGCCGTACTGATCGGCCCGGGCATCCACCCGGTCCGGCGTGTAAACCTGCTCCGGGGCCATGTAGACCCAGGTCCCCACCGACGCCCCGGTGGTCGTCAGGGCGGTCTGGGCGTCCTGCACAGGCCGGGCCACCCCCAGGTCGGCCACCAACGCATTGCCCTGCCCATCCACCAGGATGTTCGACGGCTTGATATCGCGATGCACCAGGCCTGCCCGATGGATGGCCGCCAAGCCGTCCACCACCTGCCCCAGCCACCGCGAGGCCTCGGCCCAAGTACACAGGCGACCGTCGCGGGCCAGGGCCTGGATGCGCTGCTTGAGGGTTTGGCCTTCGACCCAGTCCATCACCAGGTAGGGCAGCCGGGCCCACTGCCCGTAACCTGCAATCCGCACGACACGGGGATGGCGGACCTGGCGCAAGAGGGCGACTTCCCGCCGAAACCGTTGGAGATACTCTTCCTGTTGGGACAACTGGGGCAGCATCAGCTTGATGGCCACCCGCTGGGAGGTATCCAGGCGCCGGCCTTCCAACACCACGGCCATGCCCCCCTGGCCGGCCAATCGCACGGCCTCCAACTTCGACTGCCGGGCAGGCAACACCAGCGGCCCGGGCCCCGACTGGAGCGGCAACACGAGAATCGCTTTGCCGCATTGCTTGCACGGCTGCACCTGCGGCGAGGGTTCGGGCAGAGCTTGTGTGCGACAATGCGGGCAGGCCGCCTCCAAGAGCTTTTCGGCAGACGCGGCCGGGGTGGCATGCCCCGCAAGGCACTCGAACTCGGCCGGCCCGACCCGAAACCGCACCCCAGGCTCAAGAACCAACTCCGAAACATGAGCCCCGCCCACATCGAGATACGCCCCGGCGGCCAGACACCGCATCACCAGCCGGCCCGCGGCGTCCACCTGGACCTCGGCGTGATGCCGATCGACCGCCTCGTTGTCGACACAAAACACATTGTCGACCGCCCGGCCGATCGATAACCGCCGGACCACAAAGACTTCCTCCGGTGGACTGCCCGGCAATACGGCCCGCAGCACCAGGCGTGTGGATGGGGTCTTGCCCGAGGTTCCGCCGCTACCTGCCGACCCGCTCGACATTTCCCTAGCCCCTCACCTCGGGCACGTACCAGACCGCAGTAGAGGCTATTATGTTTCCCTAGCCCTCGGGCGTCAATCACCCCGGGTGCGGCCAGTACGGCGCGTGCACAGCACGCACCGGCCGCCCGCCGGGTCAATGCACGCGGCAGATGAAGCACTTGAGGTATTCGGATTCGGGGCAGTTCAGGGCCACGGGGTGGTCGGGCGATGCCCCGCGCTGTTCCAGCACCTGCACCTCGCGGCCCGACTGCTGGGCCGCGCCCACCAGCACGTCGAAGAAATCCTGGCGGCTCACATGGCCCGAGCAGCTACAAGTGACCAAGATGCCTTCGGGTTCGAGCACCGCCATCCCCAGCCGGTTGAGCCAGTGGTAGGCCCGCAGGGCTTCTTCCAGGGTTTTTCGGCCGCGGGCAAACTTGGGGGGGTCGAGGATGACGGCGCCGAACCGCTCGTTGCGCTCATAGAGCGACTGAAGCGTCTGGAAGGCCTCGCCGGGCTCGAAGCGGAGTTGGTTCAAGCCGTTGCGGCAGGCGGCGGCGCGGGCCTCGGCCACCGCCTTCTCGCTGGAGTCGTAGCCCAGGCACTCGGCGGCCTGGCCCCAGGCCCGGGCGGCCAGGCTGAACCCGCCCTGGTAGCAGAACATATCCAGCACGCGGCGGCCGGCCATGTATCGTGCCGCCGCGCGGCGATTCTCGCGCTGGTCGAGGTAGATGCCGGTCTTTTGACCTTCGACCAGGTCCACTTCCCAGTGCAGGTTGCCATCGACGATGGGGATGCGGGGTGGGGGGGGTTCGC
>JBBIQF010000026.1:2247-2841 GCA_037442445.1 Planctomycetaceae bacterium | reverse complement strand
ACCGCGCTCGCCGAGGTGCTCGACCAGCCGCTGCCGCCACGTGCGGAGCACTTCGCGATACTCGGCCAGCGGGGCCAGGTCGCGGGTCTCGCCCGGGTCGTTGGCCAGGTCGAACAGTTGCTGCCGGCCATCCGGGGCGAAATAGATGTATTTGAAGCGCCCATCGGTCAAGCCCGACCAATAATTCTCCGGCGCGTAGCAGGTGGCGTGTTCCAGATCGATCCACCGGCGCCAGGTGCTGGTGCGCCCGCGGACCAGTTCCAGCAGGCTCCGGCCGTCGAACCACTCGGGTTCAAAACGGATCCCCGCCGCGTCGAGGAACGTCGGCAGGATGTCGCGGAGTTCGACCGGCTGCGAGAAGACCAGGCCGCGTTTGGCGGCCACCAGCCCTTCCGGCCAGCGGAGGATCATGGGAATCCGCGCCGAGCCCTGGTAGGCATAGGTCTTGCGCCACAGGTGGTGGTCGCCCAGCATGTCGCCGTGATCGGAACTAAAGAGGATCAGGGTGTTTTCCATCCACCCGCGTTTCTCCAAAACGGCAAGAATCCGCCCGATCTGCTCGTCGATGAACGACACGTTGCCGTAATACCCTTG
>JBBIQF010000026.1:871-2211 GCA_037442445.1 Planctomycetaceae bacterium | reverse complement strand
CCTTGCCAGAGGTCGTTGGGGTACGGTTTGCCATGCTGGGCGTGGCGGTGGGCCCAGTCGCCGACCACGGCCGGCGGCAAAGGGGCGCCTTCGTAATACTGCCACCATCGCGGCGGTGGGTCGTACGGGCTGTGGGGCCGGGCGAACGACACCTTGAGGAAAAACGGCGCCCGGCCGTCGTATTGCTCCAAGAATCGCACCGCTTCGTCGGCGGTCCAGCGCGTGGGATGGAGCTGTTCGGGCAGCGCGTAGGGCCGGGCCCGGTGGTCGTTCCAGCCCAGGCCCGTGGCGTCCGGGTCGAGTCCGGGGGCGGCGGCCTTGAACCACTGCCGGTAATCGCTGACAAAGCCGGGCGACTCCACCCGGCCCGACTCGTCCAGAAGGGTGCGATGGAAACCGTGCAAATGGCGCTGCGGGCTGTAGTGCATCTTGCCGATGCCCAGGGTGTAATAGCCGGCGTCGCGGAGCATCTGGGGCAGTTCGCGGGGATACTGGGGGGCCACCCGGCCGTAGCCCAGCATTCCGTGGTGCCAGGGCGCCAGTCCGGTGAGGATGGTGGCCCGAGCCGGCGTGCACGAGGGCACCGAACTGTAGGCCGCGCGGAACCGGGCCCCTTCGGCCGCCAGGCGATCCAGATGCGGCGTACGGATGACCGGGTGGCCGTCGGCCCCGAGGCAGTCGCCGCGGAACTGGTCGGCCATGAGGAAGAGGATGTTCGGCCGGGCCGGCCCCGATGGATCGGCACCAGGGCACGCCGCACCCCATGCTGCAAACCCTATTGCTGCCAGGATGGCCCAAAGTGGTGCTTGGCTCCGCATCGCGTGCTCCTCCACAGGTCTGTGCCGCCGGCACTTCATGGTGCGCCGGTTCCGGCCGCCTTGCAACGGGGTGCGGCAGCGCAAACCGCGAGGCCCCACGCCCTGGAGCCGGGCCCGTAAGGGCCCGGTGGTGTAGAATCGCCCCGACTTCAACATGTCTCCCCTCGAACCGGGGCCCCGAGCCGGGCCCGTAAGGGCCCGGTGCGGCCGGTCGTTTACCAACGCCCCTGTACAGGCCTCTGCCACCTCGGGCGGCCAACGGGCCCGGCGCGAGAACCTGGTCAAATCGGCCGCGTCCAACGGCGAAACCCGCGGGCTGCGATCGTGCGGGGTCAACGGTCATCGTGTTGGCCATGGGGGCAAACCTCGCGACGCGCGAAGCTGCGGCGGCACCTTGAATCCGTGTTGCGGGAATCCGACTGGTGGACTTGCCACGCCTTGGCAGATTGCGGCGGGCGTGTGGGCCGAGTATGCTACGGACAGGAGCTAGGCGATCCGCAAAATTGACCTGTGGGAATTGCC
>JBBIQF010000026.1:0-810 GCA_037442445.1 Planctomycetaceae bacterium | reverse complement strand
CCGGGAAGCGAGGTAGGAGCGATTGTTTTAACAACGGGTTTGCCTGGCGCGGCCTTGGAAGAGGCAGGGCCCTCACCAGGCACGAACTCGTGGGCGCTGTCCCTCGCGCCCCGGGCACATCGGGCGATGAAGACGACGCAGTCCTTTTTGATCAGTGTCCTGCCCCGGCGGCGGTATCTCAGAACAGAATGGATTGATTACGTGCTGAAGAATCCCCTCCGCGAGGAGGTGCAAGCAAACGGCCGTATTCGGCGCTGGGCATTCGTCGCCGAAGTGGGAAAGTATTTGCGTGTGGTCACTGAGCCGGACGGGGAGACAGTGCACAATGCCTTCTTCGATCGGCGCTTCAAACCCTGAGCTGCCGGAGACAAGAGATGTTGCTCCAGTATTATCCCGATAGCGATATGTTGTATATCAGATTCGCCGAGGGGACGAGCAGCGAGTCCGAGGAGGTTGCAGAGGGTGTGGTGATCGACTTCGACGAGCGCAAGCGCGTGGTTGGGATCGAGATCGAAGATGCAAGCAGGTTGATCGATTTGGCCCGGCTAGAAGTATTGGGTTTGCCCATCGTGAATTTAGTGCTTAGCGATAGGGAGCCTGCCAAGGCCCGGTCGGCCGGCTGAGAGGGCCGTGGGGCGGCGGCTTGCTGCGCCGGTGCCGCCGAAGCGCAAGGGGCCGGGAGTGTCCCCGGAGTGCGCAGCGGTGGTTTCCCGAGGTTACGGTTTGGGCAAGTCGGGCACAGTTGGCCGCTGGGAGGTTGGGGCCCGGGGAGTCGCCACCGGGGGGGCGGGCGTTCAAACCGCTTTTCGG
>JBBIQF010000025.1:0-2864 GCA_037442445.1 Planctomycetaceae bacterium | reverse complement strand
TCCACGGCATTGCAGGCCCGCTGGTCACACCTGCGGCCGGGGCGTAGCCGCTAGCCGGCGCACCGCTAGCCGCACCACCGCTGGCAGGCCCGCTGCTATAACCTGGCGCTGGGCCATATCCGCTGTTTGGCCCCGCATGGGGGGCGCCTGGGCTGCGGCTATCGGCGGGGCTATTCCCGTTCCAAGCCCCAGTGGGTATGTCCCTCGAAACGCCAGCAGGCGAGGCAGGCAACTGCCGGTCCAGCGACGGCCGCTGGGCAAGCGACACCGGCCGATTGCTGCTTGCCGGCATCCCCTGCCCGGAATCCGCGGGCCGGGAATCTGCCGCCGGCCAGCGCGAGCCACTCATCGCCGGGTCGGTGTATGCCGCGGGTGCCGCCCGGGCCGGATCGCGGTCGTCGCGGTACACCGGGTTGACCGCCGAGCGGGCTGCCGCATCGCTCGGCAAGAGATCATGCCGAGGTGCCCCAGCCACCGAACCCGCCGGGCCTGTCCCCGGCGACATGTCCCACACCGGCGGCTTCGTGCGATCCGCCGTCGAAGGGTACGGTTGGGTGGTCCAGTCGATCACCGGTTCCGAACGGCCCGAATCCTGCCCGTTCCAAGCCGGGCTGGCCGGCGCCGACGACCCCTGGCTCAGGGTCCAGGGCATCGGCCCACGATCGCCACCCGTTGCGCCGGCCCCCGTCCAGGGCCCGGCGGCGGCCGTAGGGGCATCGGGCGATACGGGACGGGCCTCGGCCGAAATCGGCCCCAAGCCGCCAGCCCGCGGCTCGGCGCCCGCCGACAAGCCCGCCCATCGCGGCGCTTCCGGCGCGTTGGGAGCCGGGACCTCGGGGCGGAACGGCTCTTTGGCCGAGACCGGACCGCCGGCCTCCTGGTTCGACGATTTGTTTCGGTCGAATACGAATCCCCACAACGCCAAGAGAAACAGGGCCCCGCCCACCGCCGCCAGGATTTTCAGCGACGCGCGGGAGCCCAACAGCCGCGACTGGCCGGCCCCTTCTGCCACAGGATCGTCGTCCGGCAGTTCGCTTGCCAGACTGGGAATGCGGGCCAGCACCTGCGGCGTGCTGTCCATCGCTGCCGCATCGCCCGGACCCGCCGGCCCCCGCACCACGGGTCCCCTCGTGCCGGATACAGGCTCCTGCGGGCCTGCCACCGTCGCCAATTGTTGCCTCTGCATCGTCGTTACCTCAAGAAGAGGGGGAAAAGGCCGCCCTGATCACCCGGCAGCCTGTCGGGTCTACCAGACCAGCGGTTCGTAGTATCGGTAGCGATTGTGCCGAACTTAAGTTTTGCTGAAGCTTTGCCGAGGACTGACTTTGGCGCAATCCAGAGAGACTGCGTAGTTTGAGATAACCTGGGGGACTGGCTCGACCTTCGCCCTTGAGCGCCCACGCCTGGCATTGGACGGCTTGGGCGGGTATGGTGGACTAACAGTGGCCTTGTGGTGCCCTTGTGGTGCAGCCGTCCCGGCTGCCATCCTTGCCAACAACATGTGCGGGCTACGTTCCGCAGCATCATCCAGGTTCTTTAGCCTGTCGCGGAGGTCATATCCCATGCCGGTCGTCATCTCGGACACCACTGCGCGATACAACCGCCGTGCTTTCTTTCGCACCGCTGGCCAGACCCTGGCCGGCGCGTGGCTGGGCCTGAGGGCCTGGCAGGCGTTAGCCCAACCGCCGGGCCAGCGCCCGCCCCGCCCGCCGGAGTTCGTCCAGGTGGTCAATCCCGCGGGCCGGGTCCCCGTGTCGCTCATCATCGACGACTCCACCTGCCTGGTGAATCTCAACAAGTTCGCCGTGCCCCAGTTCGCGGTCGCCTGGCGCGGCACGCAGCGCTACACCCAGCCGTGGCGGACCTGGCCCGACGAAATCCCCGACAGTTTCGTCCGCCAGTTCGTCGATTGGGCCGCCCAGCACGGCGTCAAAGGCAAGTACAGTGTGGTCCCCTATCCGGCATGCGTGGGCCGGCTGGATCGCCTCTTGCCCGGCTGGAGCCTCGACGAACTCGATGCCAGCCTGGAACTGGTCCGCACCCGCGTCACCCCGTGGTTCGATATCCATCCGGAGATGGTCACCCACACCTGGGTGATCGATCTGAAGACCGGCCAGCCCTATCCCGAACGGAGCCCCCGCTTCATGGAGAACTGGGACTGGACCGCCGGCCGGTCGGCCGACGAGCTGGCCGGCTACATGGCCTACGCCCTGAACATCCTCAAAAACGTCGGCTTGCCGTGCGAGGGCATCACCACGCCCGGCGGTTTCGGCAACCAGGTGCTGGCCGAACTGGCCCAGGGCACGCTCCAGGCCTGCCGCGACGTGTTCCGCGCCGAAATCCCGCATTACTTCCGCCACGCCTACGACCGCGGCCCGCAAAGTGTCGCCCCGCGGGTCGAGTACGCGGCCGATCTGGACGGCCCGGACCCCAAGTGCGTCGTCTCGCTCATCGCCTGCACCGGCGATTGGACCGGCGGATGGGATTGTTCCGGCCCGGGCCAGCCCGACCGCTTCATCACCCCCGACCTGGCCAGCGGCCGGCTGGTCGAAATCATCCAGCGCGGCGAGCCTGCCATCCTGCTGTGCCACTGGACGGGCATCTACTTTAATGGCCAGTTGGTGGGCTTCAAGGCGCTCCAGGAGGTGGTCCGCCGCCTGCACGCCCGCTACGACCATTTGGTGTGGATGAAACTCAGCGAGATCGCCCGCTACTGGGCCGCCCGCGAGCTGACCCGCATCACCAGCGACAACCACACCGTGCGCTTGCAGGCCCCGTTTGCGGCGCCCCGGTTTACGCTGCGGATCGCCAGGCCCCTGAAAGCGACACCGGCCCTGCGGACCCAAGGCCCTGCCCGGGCCTTG
>JBBIQF010000024.1:1059-2912 GCA_037442445.1 Planctomycetaceae bacterium | reverse complement strand
GTTCGAACGAAGATGACGGAGGGGGAATTGTCAGGTGTTGCTCCGCATAGCAGAGCGGTTGCGGATCGACACGCGACCGCCACCCCGCGTGTGGCGGATATATGTCGGGGCCAGTAGAATGGAGTGTGCGATTCTTGCCGCCTTGTCGTCTCAGCGGGAGGCACGTCCATGTCTGTTCGAAGCGTGCAGTCGGGGTTCACCCTCGTCGAGTTGCTGGTGGTCATCGCCATCATCGGGGTATTGGTGGGCCTGTTGTTGCCGGCCGTGCAGGCAGCACGCGAGGCCGCCCGGCGGTCGCAGTGCTCCAACCAACTGAAGCAGTTGGGCACGGCCTGCCACCACTTCCAGGATGCGCATCGGCGGTTTCCGCCCGGCTACCTCGGCCCCCAGCCGCAGGGCCCTATCCCGCCAGCATGTGGGCTCGCTGGCCTTCCTGCTGCCGTATCTGGAACTGGCGGCGGTCCACGACAAGATGGATACCGACCGCGCCAGCCACGGCAACATCTCGCTGTGGGACCTCGAACAGCCGGGCAACCCCTATTGGATGCGCACCCAGGCGTGGACCTTGGGCCAGACCCGCATCGCCACGTTCGTTTGCCCTTCGGACTCGCCCTACGCCACGCGGACCGTGTTCGCGCTGATCCATTTCTATTACGAGCCGCCGTACGTTTATTTTGCCGGGGCCGCGTTTGGGGGCGGTGCGGGGGATGTGCTCGGCCGGACCAATTACATCGGCGTGTCGGGATACCTTGGGCAGACCGGTGTGCCCAGCACCGACCGTTTTGCCGGGGTGTTCACCAACCGCTCGAAGAACGATTTCCGCACCATAACCGACGGCTCCAGCAACACGCTGTTGTTCGGCGAGGTCAGCGGCGGCCGGCCGCCAGCGGGGATGCAGCTTACGGCCTTTTCGTGGATCGGTTGCGGGGCCTTCGGGACCGCGGCCTGGGACAAGCCCGAGGATGATCCCGGCTGGTACTGGGCCAAGTTCAGCAGCCGGCACCCCGGCGTGGTGCAGTTCGGCCTCAGCGACGGGGCGGTCCGGCCTGTCGCCGTGCAGACCGATGCCACCATCATCCACAACCTGGCCGGCCAGGCCGACGGCAATCCGGTAACCGTGCCGTAACCCCCGCTAGCAGACCGCATCGAGGGGAGAACTGGCCCGGCCTAACACACCCGGTCTGATTGGCGAAAAACCGCCCCGCGAGGCGCAACCCGCGGCAGGAAAATCCAGGCGTCGCGGGGGCCCTTGCCTGCCACGAGGGCTGCCCGGCGGTCAATGCCGGGCGGCTTTGAGGCACTCCTCGGGCGTTATCAAGCCATCGTTGTTCAGATCCAACTGCGAGAACTCGCGGACCTCCTTCTCGGTCCACTGCGACGAGAACTCCGCCATGCTGATCTGGCCGTCCTCGTTGGCGTCCTTGCGGGCGAACCAGTCGGGCAAACCGGGGGGCAACCGTTCGATGGCCGAGAGAAACCGGTAGGAAGGCCGGGGAGCCGCCCCGGTGGCCGGAGCACTCGAACCGCCGCCGGGACCGCTGGAACTGCCGGTGGAAGCCGTCGAGCTGCTGGTCCCGTTGCTGCGCCGCGAGCCGAAATCGGCCAGCTTCAGCGTCAGTTCGTCCAGCGTGACGATCCCGTCGCCATTGCGGTCGGAATCGCGAAGGGAGCTGCTCATTTGGCTCCATTCCTCGCGTTCCAACTGGCCGTTGCCGTTCTTGTCGTACTGCCGCAGCAGGGCTTCGGCATAGCGGCGCATCCGGGGATCGGGGCCGAGCGGGCTACCCGAAGAGGCAGTGGGTGGACCGCCCGATGGCGGCGAGGAACCGCCGGAACTGGGGGGAGGACCAGAG
>JBBIQF010000024.1:0-1049 GCA_037442445.1 Planctomycetaceae bacterium | reverse complement strand
CTGGAGACCTGCGGGGTGCTCGGCGGGCTGCCGGGTGCCGGGCTGCCCGAGGACGAAGACGATGCGGGTGTTCCGGAGCCGGTTGCTGGGGTTGCCGGAGGCCCGAACCCCGGTACGGGCGCAAGTTTCACTTCCCCGCCGAAACCGGGGATCGTCGATTTGGGGGCCTCTGGCGTCGGCGGCTTGGAGCGGTCGTCCGAGCGTCGGTCGGAGCGATCTCGGGGGGGGCCGCCGGGGAACCCTGGCCCGCCCGGAAAGCCCGGTCCGCCGGGAAACATCATGGGACCGCCGGGAAATCCCCCACCTCCGGGGAAACCCGGCCCTGGAAACCCGGGACCGCCTGGGAACCCCGGCCCACCCGGGAAGCCCGGCCCGCCCGGGAACCCCGGCCCGGGGAAGCCAGGCCGGCCCGGAAACCCCGGCCCGCCTTGCGAAGCGGCCTGGCTCATCCGCCGCTGCAACGCCTCGCGAAACGTATTGACCGGGATGGGTTGCGAGGGATTGAGCCCCGCATCGCGGGCCATGCGCTCGAAGAACTCGCGGCGACGGCCTTCCACTTCGTTGGGCGAGATGGTGCCATCGCCGTTGGCATCAAAGCGGCGGAGTATGAAGTCGAAGCGGTCGAACCCGCCGGGCGAGCCGGGGGGGCCGAACCCAGGCCGGCCGTCGCGCCCCTCGCGCCGGTCGAATCGGCCGCGATCTTGGGCCATCGCCCCCTCGAAAGCGCCAAGGACCGTTACCGCAGCAAGCACCACCGGCAGCAAGCGTCGCATAGCCGTAAGTCCTTTGCCTATAATTCGATGCGAACCGGTTGCGGCAACGCAGCGGAGGCCTGCGACCCCGGATTGCCGGGGCCCAGGAACCGGCGGAATCTCGCCCGGCTCCCCGATCCGCCTCCCACCACCTCCTCCATTGTAATCATCCAGTGTGGGCCGTGCCCACCACACCTCGACAAGCTCGGCACGGGTATGCCACAATAGAGTTGTTTGGAACCCATCTATGGTCGAGCGGAACTCTCGGGGATGTTCCGGGTTAGATAATCGCAGGGG
>JBBIQF010000023.1:0-2942 GCA_037442445.1 Planctomycetaceae bacterium | reverse complement strand
TTTGTTAGTCGGGTCGGTGGGGGGATGCTTCATCCCCGCCTATTCGGCCGACCCCACCCGGCGAACCGCCGAGTTGCTGTACACGTCCGAAAACCTCCGCCTGATCCTCGACGAGTGGGAACGCATCTGGTTCCTCGATCAGCCGGATCACGCCACCCCGTACCGCACGCACGGCGGGATCATCTGAACGGGTGGGCTTGGCGGAGCGCCAGCCAGCCGATGGCCCCAGCGGCGCCCCGCGGCTGGGCGCCAGGCACTTGCGCTACGTTCCGGCACGGTATAGGCTTGTACCAGGCGCTGGCGGATCGCGCGCCGGCGCATCCCCGAGCCATCGCGGGCCGCCGCGCTGTGCCGGCCCAGCACGGGTGCCACTGCCGGCGTGCTCCCGCTTGCCCCGCTTGTTCTGAGGACACTGCATGAGCCACATTGGCCCCCCGCTGGTCATCGGCCTGGGCGAGGTGCTGTGGGATATCTTTGCCGACTCGCGGCGACCGGGCGGGGCGCCGGCCAATGTGGCGTTCCAAGCGTCGCAACTCGGCTGCCGGGGAGTGGTCTGCTCGCGCGTGGGGCAAGACCCCCTCGGCCGTGAACTGCTGGCCTTCCTCGCCGAGCAAGGGATGGCCACCGAGTTCATCCAGCAGGATCCGGTGCATCCGACCGGCACGGTAACGGTCGATACCTCGCAGCCGGCACACCCCCGGTTCATCATCCACGAAGACGCCGCCTGGGATTACTTGGAGTTCGACGAGCCGTGGCGGGCACTGGCGGGGCAGGCGGCGGCCATCTGCTTCGGCACCCTGGCCCAGCGCTCGGCGGTGTCGCGCCAGACCATCCACCGCGTGTTGCGGGCGGCCAGCCCCGGCTGCCTGATCGTGTACGATGTCAACCTGCGGCAAGCGTGGTACCAGCGGGATTGGATCGAGGCATCGCTGGCCGCCGCCGGCTGGGCGAAGCTCAATACCGACGAGGCCGCCGAACTGGCCCGGCTGCTGGAGCTGGGACCGCTCGATCATGTCGCTTTCGCCCGCGCGCTGCAACAGCGTTACGGCCTCCAGGCGGTCTGCATTACCCGGGCAGAGCGCGGGGCGATACTCGTCAGCGGCCAGACGGTAGTGAATCAGCCGGGGGAACCCGTGGAAGTGGTCGATACCGTTGGGGCGGGCGACGCCTTTACCGCTGCTTGGATCGCGGCCGGCTTGTGGAACTGGCCCCCCGCAGCGCAGGTGGCTTTTGCCAACCGGGTGGGCGCCTTGGTCGCCAGCCGCCCCGGGGCCATGCCGGTGCTCCGCGAAGAGTTCGCCCAACTGGCCAAAGAGTATTCGTAGCGTGCCGGCGCCGGCCCGGGATCGCTCACGGCGAGACGGCCGAATATGCCGGGCAAAGGGAACATGCCGGCCGCACCGGGTCACCCGCCCGGGCAGCAAGTTTTGCCGGGGGCGTGCCGATGGGTGTCAGGGAAGCGGACGGCAGCCGCCGCTTGGGCTGCGCGCCGCCGGACCGCCTTGCGCTGCCGTGGCCGATGCGACGTTTCTTGCTGTACATCGTATTGCCGGCGCTGGCGATTGCCGGACCGCCCTTGGCCCTGGCCGGCTGGAAATGGTGGAAGGCCCACGGGGGCCGGTTGGCCTGGCCGGCGCTGGCGATTTCGTCATCGGGCCAATCGCCAAGCAACTCCGAAAACGAAGACGCGATCCTCCCTGGCCAGGCGCCTTGGGCCCAGGGGAGCAGCCCCGCTGCACCTGGGGCCAGCCCCGCCCAGCCACCAGACCCGTCGGGGCGCCGCACGGGTGCAACCGGCCCTGACGTGCCCGCCATCGAACTGGCCGAAGCGATCCGCTTTGACATCACCCCGGGCTGGGTGATGACGCGGTGGCCCCGGGTGTCGGCCGGCCTAGCCGAGCTTCAACTCCAAGGTTATCGCGTGCCGCTGGTGACCGGAACTGCCGAGGACGATCTTGCCGGGGCCTTGACGTACTACTTCAACCCCTGGCAGCAGGTCGAGCGGATCACGTTCCGCGGGACGACCGGCAACGCGGGAAAACTCATCGAGTATCTGGTGCGGCAATACCGTTTCGGCCGGCGCTTGACCAACGACCCGCGGATCGTGCGTTTCGAGGTCCCCGGGCCGCGGGGCGAACCCCACAGTTGGCTGGAAATCCGGCCCGCCGGCGTGGTCAAAGCCAGCGAACCGTTCCAGCGCCTCAGCGTGGTACTGGTGCTCAATCGGCCGAACGAGTAGCGCCCCGGCACATGGGCAGGGGCGCGACAGCGGCGGCCTGGAAGGCGCACCGGGGCCCCGACGAGCGAGACATCCCGCCGGGCGAATAAGGGCCCGGCCACACCGGTTGCCACGGCTTGCGATTGCACTACTTCCACAGGTCGAGGCCCGCCGGCAGCTTCACCTCCGGCGGCGGCAGTTTCAGCGCGCGGGCAATCTCTTGCAATCGCCCCAGGATGGCCTCGGCCAGAGTGCTGGCGTAGTGGATGTTGTGTATCCCGTTGGCCGAGCGGAGGAAGGCCAGATCGTGCTCGACATCGGCCAGCCGGGCGCCCAGGTCCTTGGCCTGGGGCTCGGGCAGGGCCGCCGCCTGGAGGGCCGCGCGGACCTTCTTTGCCGCGTCTTCCAAAGCCGCCAGGGCCGCTTTCCACTGTTGGTGGTATGCCTGGAGGCGGGGCAAGGCGGCGGCTTCATGGCAGGAACCGCACACCTGGATCGAGCCCTTCCACGTGACGGCCCCGGTGGGGCCCTCCTCCTTGTAGTGGTGGCACGTGCGGCATTCCAGCCGCACCGAAACCATGCCGTTGGTATGCGGCGGGATGCTCTTGCCGCCGGTACCCCGGAGCATGTTCACCTGGTCGCGATGATGGTCGGGATGGCAGGCCGTGCAATCCCCAGCCGCGTGTTCGATCTTCTGCTTGTCCAGCGAATGCTCGATGGCGAG
>JBBIQF010000022.1:0-3037 GCA_037442445.1 Planctomycetaceae bacterium | reverse complement strand
GGGCCAAGGGGCTGGAGGTCAAGACCCTGGCCCTGTTGGTCGCCGTGTTCCTGTTTTTCACGGCACCCGTCGGAGCCCACATGATCGCCCGCGCCGCCCACTACGTCGGCACCCCGCTGGGGCCCCACGCCGTGGTCGACCAGTGGCGGCCGCATCTAACGGACCTCCCTTCGGCCACGCCACCGGATTCCACCGCGGCACGAACCTTCCCGGCAGCCAGCCAGGGGGAACCCGGCCCGGACCTTTAACGGCGCGTACCGCTTTGGCTTGCCACGCCCTTGACCAGCGGGACGAGGCGCTGGGCCAGCACCTCGGCGTAAACCTCGTTGCACCGCGCCGAAGGATGCCCGTCCCACGGGTTGACGCGGCGATCCTGGTCACCTTCGGCCCGAAAAGCAGGTTCCAGGTCCACCGTCGCAAAGCCCAAACGCCGTGCGGTTTCCTCGGCCTGCCGGCACCACCGCAGAATGTTGGCCAGGTAGGCGTCGGGCTGGTTGAAATCGCCCGAGCCTTGAAGCAGCGGCACGAATACCGGCGGCGGCAGCCCCCGTGCGGTGCACAGGGTGTGGATTTCGGCCAGGGCACGCTCGAAGTCCTGCCACTCGGCCGACTGGGGATCGTACACCCGATCCAAAGCCTCCTGCCACTGCGGAACCAGCCCCAGGTTGCGGAGCAATTGATCGGTCTTGGTGTGGACCAAACCGGCAGTCTTGCGCAGGCCAAACCGGGCCATCCACTGGATCGCATCGAACAACCGCCGGTAGCGCTCCAGCTCCACCGCGTAATTCTCGCTCTTCGGCTGCGGATCGTTCACACAAAAGCCTACGACGACAAGGTCTGGCCGCACGGCGTCGATGTGGCGGCGGAGGACCTCGCGCTGGTCGGCGGTGGAAGCGCCCGAAAAGGCGAAATTGAGCACTTCGACCCGTGCCGGGCCGGCAAGTTCCTTCAGCTTGGCTTCCAGAAGGTTGGTGTAGCGCTTCTCGACTGGCAAGCCCGCCCCCCAGGTCAGCGAGTCGCCCAGGACCATGATGCGAAAACAGCCGGGCGGTTTGGGGATATCGAACTCCCGCTCCCGAAATCCGAGATGGTTGTTGACCACCGGATAGCCCCAGGTGATGGTGCAGTAATCGTTGGGAGGCAACTGGCGGGCCTGCCAGCGGAGGAAACCTTCGGTAACCGCCAGGGCCACGATCAGGCTCCCGCCGGCCAGCGCCAGCCGGGCGCAGGTGGCGTGCAGGGCCTCGGCCGAGGCGCTCCGCACCCAGGCCAATAAACCCAGAGTCGCCAGGGCCATGCAGGCCAAAATGGCCAGCGTGCCGGAAATCACCACCAGCACCACCTGGCCCAGGGCCAGGACCGCCACCACACTGGCCTTTCCTAGCGGGGTGGCCAGGAACCCTCGCAGCACCCGCCCCTCGGGGTCGCGGCGCAAGGCGCTCCGCAAGGCCGCCCCGCCGCTCAACCAAAGCAGGGCGAAGGCCGCAGCCGACGGGGCCATGGCACGCCAGCCCGGCCCGGCCAGCGCTTTGGCCAGCGGAAAGGCCGCCAGGCTCAGCCAACCCAACACCAGCAACGTGCGAAGCATGGGCAACCTCCTTGTCGATTCAAGCCGCCTGCCGGGCCGTGCGCCTCAGCGATGCTCCCGGCGGCGCGGCGGCTCCAGCCATTCGAAACCGGCTTGCGCCTTGATCTCCTCCAGCCAGGCCAGTTGCGACTCTTGCACCTCGCGGCGGGCGACCAGGCGGGAGAACTCCAGCCCGCCCTTGACAAAATCGTTCCACAGCTCGTCCGGCGAAGGACGGAACTCCACCACCCGCACCACGTAGGCCATGGTCTGCGGCTGGTTCATGGCCGTCCCCACCTGGCCGGGCTCCAGCGAGAAGACGGCGGCCATGAACTCGTCGCCCGGCACCTCGATGCCGCTTACCGAACTCAAGCGGGCTTCCATCATGTTGATGGGCGGGGGGAGGAAGCCGAACGTCAGCCAACTGAACGGTTCCGGCTCGACGACCTTCATGCCCTGGGAGGCGAACACCTGCTTGAGCGATTGATTGGCCTTGCGGGCTTCGCCGGCCAGGCGCTCGGCCTCTTGGCGGGCCAGCGGCCGGGCCTCGCGGAGCTTCCACGCCTGGACCACCTGTTCCCGAACCCCCGGCTCGTCCAGCTCGACCTCGCGTTCGGGATCGTCCTCCACCTTCCAGAACAGGAACGAGGCATTGCCCTCGACATCTTTGGAGCGCATGCGCTGGTACAGGTTCAACGGGCCGAACGCCACCTCGGCGAAGGGACGCTGGCCATCGACCCGCGACCGGGCGATGTCGAAGTTGCCCACCTCCCACACCGTAATCAGCCCGGTGGCATTGGCCGTGATCCCGTACTTGGCCGCCCACTCCTTCAGATCGGGGCGCTGCGGGCCGGCGCCTGTCCCCCGGTGTTTGGCATGTTCCAGCCACTTCAGCTCGAACTCGCGCAAGGGGGCTTCGAGTTTTTGAAGGACCTCTTCGGCCCGGACCTCGGCCGCCCGCTGCGCCAGGATATTGCGAATCTGATCGCGGACCTGCTCAAGCGGCTTGTACTTGCGGGTTGGGGCCTCGGCAGGCTTGGCCTCGGCAGGCTTGCTCTCAGGAGACTTGGCCTCGGCCGGCTTGGTTTCGGCCGGCTTGGTTTCGGCCGGCGCCGCCTCGGCCGGCTTGGCCTGCGATTTGGGAGCGGCTGCGGGCGGAGCTTTCTCGGCGGCGCCTGAGGCGCTACGCTTTTCGGCCTCGCCGGCCCGGTATGCAGCCAGACGGATCACCGCCGGGCGCGAGGCGTCCGAAGTCTTCGCGCCCGGCGGGGCCGGGGCACTTGCCGGTTTCTCGGCCGCGGGTGGCCGGTCGCGGGCCCCCTTACTTTGGCCGCCGGCCCCGGGCTTTGGGCTGCTTTCGGGAGGCTGAACCTTGCTGTCCTGAGCAGGCGCCGGCTTTGCCGGTTCCTTGGGTTTTTCTGCGGGTGTCTCCGCGGGCTTGGGTTTTTCGGCTGGGGCCTGGGCAGGTTT
>JBBIQF010000021.1:0-3071 GCA_037442445.1 Planctomycetaceae bacterium | reverse complement strand
CCTGGCGCGGCATCATGCCAGCCTGGCGCGGTTCAAACACCGGGTGGATCAACTGGCCGCCGAACAACAGGACGCTGCCTGGCGCGAGCTGTGCCGCGAGGCCAACGAGGTGCTCACGCCCACCTTGCGCCTGGCCGGCCAGATTGACGCCGCCTGCGACCAGATTCGCGACCAGAGCATGGCCCTGGCCGGTGTCAGCGAAGGCCGCATCGACCCCGTAACGGGTTTGGCCAACCGCCGCGGATTGGAAGAGACGCTGGCGGCCCAGTTCGCCCTGGCCGAACGCTACGAAGACTGCTTCTCGGTTTTGCTGATCGAGCTCCAGCCGCTGGAATCCCCCGCCGAGCCGCGACACCGGAAACGGCACGATCGGCTGTTGCGGCGTGCCGCGGCCGTGCTGGACGAATCGGTGCGGGAAACCGACCTGGCAGGCCGATTCAGCGAAGAGGAATTCGCCTTCCTCATCCTGTTGCCCCGCACGCCATTGGAAGGGGCGTGGGTGACCGGCGGGCGGATTTGCAGCCGGCTGCGCCAGGAGTGCGGGTGCGCGGCGGCCGTGGGCATTGCGGCGGCCGTGGATGGCGACACGCCGGCTTCGCTCCTCGGCCGGGCCGAGGCCGCTTTGGCCAAATCCCGCGCAACCGGGGGCGACCAGATGTTTGTCCACACCGGCCAGGGGATCGAAACCGTTTCGGCTGTGGACGCCGTGTACGAGGGATAGGCGCGCTAGGCCTGCCTCAACCCGGCGGCTCGCGGCGAAACTGCCCGGGCCGGTGGTAGCCGGACAGGTACGTCCATACAATTAGGGGCCCAGTGCAAGGTAGCCGGGCCGCGCAGACCGGCGGCCCAACGGCGCGTCGCGGCGGAGGGGCTTCTCTCGGCCACGCCCAATGCGAAGGAAAGGAACCCAATGCGAACGTTTCTGGTGACCGGCGGGGCGGGGTTTATCGGCTCCCACCTGGCCGAAGCCCTGGTCCAACGCGGCGATCGGGTGCGGGTGCTGGACAACCTCAGCACCGGGTTTCTGGCGAACCTTGAGGGCATTTTCGACCGCATCGAGTTCATCGAGGGCGACGTGGCCGACCCCGCCTGCGTGGCCGAAGCGGTTCGCGGCGTGGACTGCGTATTTCACCAGGCGGCCTTGGCTTCGGTGCCGCGGAGCATGGAGTACCCGCTGGAGACGAACGCGGCCTGCGTGACGGGCACGGTGGCGCTGTTGGATGCGGCACGCCGGGCCGGCGTCCGCCGGGTGGTCTATGCCGGCTCCAGCAGTGCCTATGGCGATCAGCCCGCCAGCTCCAAGCGGGAAAGCGACTTCCCTATGCCCATCTCGCCCTATGGCGCCGCCAAACTGGCCGGCGAGTTCTACTGCCGCGCATTCGCCACCAGTTTTCCCATCGAGACGGTTATCATCCGGTATTTCAACGTCTTCGGCCCCCGCCAGGACCCCGATAGCCCCTATTCGGCCGTGATCCCGCGGTTTATCACGGCCATCCTCGCTGGCCGGCAACCGGTGATCTATGGCGATGGTCTCCAGTCGCGGGACTTTACCTACGTGGCCAATGTGGTGCACGCCAACCTGTTGGCGGCCGATGCGCCGAACGTTTCCGGAATGGTGTTCAACGCCGCCAACGGCCGTAGCGTTACCCTGTTGGAACTTCTGGACGCGCTCAACCGCCTGCTGGGCACGTGCGTGCAGCCGGTGCACGAACCGCCTCGGCCCGGCGATATCCGCGAGAGCATGGCCGACATCACCCTGGCCCGCCGGCTGCTGGGCTACGAGCCTCAGGTCGATTTTCTGGAAGGCCTGCGGCGGTCGATCGATTACTATCGGAGCATCGCGGGGCGGCGCCGGTCGGGCCAGCACGCCCGGCCGTGATTGACGCCATCCCCGGTGCCCGATAGAGTTTTCCAGAGCGGTCCAAGCCCGTGAGGTGCAAGGTTGGCAAGACGAACAAAGGGGACCGGTAATCGCAGCCCCGGCACAGAGGGCAACTCGGGTTCCGCCCGCCCCGGGCCGTTCGGCGGCCTGGCCCTTTCGCCGGTTACGCTCTCCGCCCTGGAGCGTGCGGGCTACCTGGAGCCCACGCCGGTGCAGGCCGGCGTCATTCCCCGTGCCCTGGCCGGGGCGGATGTCATGGGCCAGGCGCAGACCGGCACGGGCAAGACCGCGGCGTTTGTGATTCCGATTCTCGAGCGCCTCGATCCGCCCCATTCCAAGGCCGGGCCGCGGGCCGTGGTTCTGGTCCCCACCCGCGAGTTGGCCGTCCAGGTCCGCGACGAGTTCCTCAAGCTGGCCCAGGGCCGGCGCACGCAGATCGTGGCGGTCTACGGCGGCAAGCCCATCCGCAGGCAGATCGAGCAGCTTCGCGCAGGGGCCGATGTGGTGGTCGGTACGCCCGGCCGCGTGTTGGACCTCATGGATCGGGCGGCCTTGCAACTGGCCCTGGTGCGCACGGTGGTCCTGGACGAGGCCGATCGGATGCTGGACATCGGCTTTCGCCCCGATATCGAGAAGATCTTGCGGCGCTGCCCTTCGCAGCGGCAGACGCTGTTGTTCAGCGCCACCATTCCGCCGCCGGTCCGGCGCCTGGCCGAGCGCTACATGCGCACCCCGGAGGTCCTCGATTTCTCGCCCAAAGAGCTGGCCGTCGAGACCATCGACCAGTACTACTTCACCATCGACGCGGCCGACAAGTTCGAGCTCTTGGTGGCCCTGTTGCGCCGCGAGCAGCCGCAGCAGGCCATCGTCTTTTGCCGCACCAAGCGGGGGACGGAAAAGGTTTTCGAGCGGGTGCGGCGGCGGTTTGAGGCCGTCGGGGCCATCCATGGGGACCTGCCCCAGCGGGTCCGCGACCGGGTGATGGCCCAGTTCCGCCAGGGCACCATCCGGGTCCTGGTGGCTACCGACGTCGTGGGCCGGGGCATCGATGTGACCAGTATCTCGCACATCATCAATTACGACATCCCCGAGTTCTGCGACGACTACGTGCACCGCGTGGGCCGCACCGGCCGCATGGGGCGCGAGGGGGTGGCCTATACGTTCGTCACCCCCGAGGAAGGGCCCGAGC
>JBBIQF010000020.1:2041-3088 GCA_037442445.1 Planctomycetaceae bacterium | reverse complement strand
AGGTCGAGCACACCCTCAAGGTGCTTCAAGGCCAATATAAAGACCGCGTGGACGTCCCCCCTGAGCGGCGGTTCAGCGGCTTCGACGCCTATCAGAAACTCATCCAAAGCGGGGTCGATGTGGTGCTGTTGGCCGAGCCGCCGCACTTCCGGCCGCGGCACCTCAAGGCAGCTATCGAGGCCGGCAAACACGTCTTCTGCGAGAAACCGGTGGCCGTCGATGCCCCCGGCGTGCGCTCGGTCTTGGAAACCTGCAAGCTGGCCGAGCAAAAGGGGCTCAGCGTGGTCTCGGGCCTGTGCTGGCGCTATCACAATGGGGTGCGCGAGACCATGGCCCGGGTGCTCGATGGGGCCATCGGCGACGTGGTGGGCATCCAGGAGACCTATCTGACCGGCTTCCTCTGGGAGCGCCCGCGCCAGCCCCAATGGACCGAGATGGAGTTCCAGATGCGCAACTGGTACTACTTCACGTGGCTGTCGGGCGACTTCAACGTCGAGCAGCATGTGCACAGCCTGGACAAGGCCCTGTGGGCCATGCACGACGAGCCGCCGGCCAGGGCCTGGGGCCTGGGCGGCCGGCAGGTCCGCACCGACAAGAGGTTCGGCGACATCTACGACCACCACGCCGTGGTGTATGAATACGCCAATGGCGTGCGGGTGTGGGCCTATTGCCGCCAACAGGCCGGCTGCTACAGCGATGTGTCGGACATCATCATCGGCACCAAGGGGCGGTGCAACGTGCTGAAGCACCAGATCGAAGACCTTTCGGGCAAGGTGGTGTGGAAGTTCCAGGGCGAAGGGGGCAACATGTACGACCTGGAGCACCAGGCCCTGTTCCGCGCGATCCGCAGCGGCAAGCCGATCAACAACGGGGTGTACATGGCCCGCAGCACCATGCTGGCCATCCTGGGCCGCATGGTCGATTACACCGGCAAGCTGCTCACCTGGGACGAGGCGATCAACTCGAAGCAGGTGCTGGCCCCGGCCAAGTACAGTTTCGAGGCGGATCCGCCGGTGCTGCCCGGCCCGGACGGCCGCTATCCGATTG
>JBBIQF010000020.1:856-2031 GCA_037442445.1 Planctomycetaceae bacterium | reverse complement strand
CCAAACCAAGTTCGTCTGATCGGGCCGAGTGCAACGCCGGGAACAGCCCCTTGCAGATTATCGCTCGGCCCGGCCGGCCTTGTGCCTTCGGCATTCGGCCTCCGGCATTTGACTTTCGACATTTGATTTTCGCCATTTGACTTTCGACCTTCGCGATTGGCGCCTGCCATGACGGGCCGGGAAAGAATCCGCCGGGCTATGCGGCACGAACCCGTCGACCGCGTGCCGGTGATGTGCCAGTTGGCCATTGGCCATTATCTCTTGCACACGGGCGTGCCGCCGGCCGAGCTGTGGTTCACCAGCGAGGGGTTTGCCCGGGCGCTGGTGATGCTCCAGCGGCGCTACGGGCTTGACGGCATCCTGGTGAACCTCCCCGGCCGCGACCCGGACTGGATGCGCTACGTCGACCGCATCGAATCTTCCGCCGACGGCAGCCAGACCGTGTTCTTCCGCAACGGGGACATCGCCCGCTGCCCGGCCGACGACAACGTGCACCACTTCCCTGCCGGGGGCCGGCACCGGCCGACCATCGAGCAGGTGGATCCCGACGCGCTGTACTACGACGACCCGCACGACCTGGGCGGGCTGAAGTACCCGTACTATTTCGGGCTGGAGCCCTATCGGGCCGAGCGGTCGTCCTGGTGGCCGCCGTACATGTTCCGCACCATCGAGCTGGTCCGCCAGCAGGCGGGCGAAGACGTTTCGGTGCACGGCGAGGTCTTTTCGCCCTTCACGCAACTGATGGAGCTTTTCGGCTACGAGCAGGCGCTCATGTACCTTCTGGACGAGCCGGCCAAGTGCAAAGCGATCCTGGCCGCTTATACGGAAGGAACCGCCGACCTTGGGGTGCGCCTGGCCCAGCATGGGGCGGACGCGGTGCTGATCTCCTCGGCGTTTGCGGGCGGGGGGTTCATCTCGACCCGCCAGTACGCCGAGTTCGTCTTGCCATACGAGGCCGAGGTGGTGCGGCGGATCCACACGGCCGGGGTCCCGGTGTACACCCACACTTGCGGCGATATCGGCGACCGGCTGGAACTCTTGGCCGATACAGGCACCGATGGCATCGACACCTTGGATCCGCCCCCCTTGGGGAGCGTGGACCTGGCCGATGCCAAACGGCGGGTGGGGCACCGCGTATTCTTCAAGGGCAATATCGACCCGGTGAACACGTTACT
>JBBIQF010000020.1:0-779 GCA_037442445.1 Planctomycetaceae bacterium | reverse complement strand
CCCGGCGGGGGGTATATCCTTTCGAGCGCCTGTTCCGTCTCGCCGCGGGTGCCGCCCGAGAACCTCACGGTGCTGGTCGAGGCCAGTCTCGAGTTCGCCACCCAGTGCGGCACGCACTGACGTCGGACCCTTGCGGCAATTGCGGAAAACCGCCCAGCCGATCTTCCCCCCGCAGCAGCAAGCCTATAGACTGTGCCGCTGTTTTCGCAGTCGGGCAAGGCCTTGGCGCCTGCCACTGCGGGAGTCTTGTTCCAGGATGGAGCGGCTGCGATGCGCAAGTCCCGATGGGCCATAGTGTTCGTGCTGGCCGGCGCGATGCTCGCGCCTTCGATCGCCAAGGGGGGCCTATTGGACTTTTTGGGCTGGGGGCGGAAGAGCCGGGCGGGTTCAGCCAGCGCTGCTCGCAGCCTCCGGCCTGGTCCGAACGCCGCGGGCTACACCGCTACCCGGGCCCAGAAGGCCACCTACCATGCGGCCGGGGCGTCGCAAGACGGGTACGATGCCGGCCGGGCTCACCGCACGGGCTACCAGGGCCAGCGTACCACCCGGACGGGCTACGGGCCGATGCCGTCGGGCGGCTATCGCTAGCACCCCACCAGCGGGGACCGCGCTGTCGGCACGCGCCGCATCCTCACGTCCTTTCGGGCACAACGGCGGGTCCGGGCAGCGCCGCGATGGGCTGGCCGGGAGGCGGTTTGTCGGCCCATGCAGCCCGCTTTGGCCGCGGCGCAAGCCCGTGCTAGGCTTGCGCATGGGCTGGTGGTCTGCGTCCATCACCG
>JBBIQF010000019.1:0-3094 GCA_037442445.1 Planctomycetaceae bacterium | reverse complement strand
GCGACCGGGAAGCGCTAGCGGCGCTGCGGGCGGCCGTGGACGAGCTTCAAACCCAAATCGCCCAGCTCCAGCACGAGGTGGAACAACTCGGCGGCTCGTTGCGCGGTACGCAGGCGGAATTGGAGCGGCTGCGGGCGGAACTCGGCGGCGCGTGATCTCTGCCCGTACGCAAGGTCTTGAAGCATGATTCGACGCATCGTCCAGATGCTGCCAGCGCTGGTGCTCGTGGCGGCCGGGGTTCAGCCCGCATGGGCGGCGGGCATTCCCCTGGCCACCGATGCCCCCCAACCCCTTCCTCCCGAAGCGAGCCAGAAGCAGTTCCAGGTGGCCCCCGGTTTCCGCGTGGAGCTGGTCGCGGCCGAGCCCCTGGTGGCCGACCCCGTGGCCATCGACTTCGACGCCCGCAGTCGCCTGTTCGTCTGCGAGATCCACGGCTACAACCTCGAAGGCTATCTGGACGTACTGGAACTGAACAAGACCGGGGTTCTGGACAAAGCGGTGCGGCGGATACCGGCCAGTCCGCAGGCCATCCAGAAGGCGGCCGAGCAGCAATACGGCACGGTCAAACTGCTGGAGGATACCGATGGGGACGGGCGTATGGACCGGGCCACCGTCTGGGCCGACCGCCTGCCCCCCTGCTACGGCGTCGTGGCCGCCCGGGACGGCGTCATCGTGCTGGCTGCCCCGGACATCTATTACCTGGCCGACCGCGACGGCGACGGCAAGGCCGAGGTCCGAGAGCGCCTGTTCACCGGCTTCGGCCTGTACGATCTATGGTCCCGCATCAACAACCCGCGACGGGGTGTGGATAACTGGATTTATGCCGCCAACGGCATCGACAGCGGGGGCACCATCCACGGGCCCCGCCTGGCCAGGCCGGTGCGGCTGCCGGCCACCTCGTTCCGCTTCACCCCCGATGGCTCCGCCCTGGAGCCCACCAGCGGCAGCTCCAGCGGCTTCGGCCTGGCGATCGACGATTGGGGCGACCGGTTCATGGTCAGCAACCAGCAGCACGTGTTGCATGTGCTGCCGATGGAGCACCGCTATCTGGCCCGCAACCCGTACCACGCGGCGCCGGCCACGCTACAGAACATCTGCACCTACGGGCACCCGGCCAGGGTCTATCCCATCAGCCAGCCCGACCCCTGGCGCCTGGCCCGCAGCAAGGACCCGGCGTGGGTGCAGTTCTACGGGGTGGCCGAGGCCACGGCCAACGGCTTCTTCACTGCCGCCAGCGGGCAGGCGATCTACCAGGGGGAGCAGTTTCCGGCGGAGTTTTGGGGCAATCACTTCAGCGTCGATAATGCCCAGAACCTCATCCACCGCTGCCTGTTGGTGCCCGCGGGGGCCGGCTACATCGCCCGCCGGCCCGTGGAGAACGAACAGACCGAGTTCCTCCGCTCGACCGAGCAGTGGTTTCGGCCGGTGAACCTGATGACCGGGCCCGAAGGGGCGCTGTACGTGGTGGACATGTACCGGGCGATCATCGAGGACTACTCGGCCATCCCGCGGTACTTGCAGCAAATCTATGTCGAATCGCTCATGGCGGGGGCCGATCGGGGCCGTATCTGGCGCGTCGTGGCCGATAGGCCCCAAGCCGCCGGCACGCCGGGGGCAGGCAACCCGCCTGCCGGTACGCCAGGCCGGCCCGGCGGCGCGTATCCCTGGGTCGATCTTGCGCGATGCTCTGCGGCGGAACTGGTGGCGGAGCTGGAACATCCCAATGCGTGGCGCCTCAAGACGGCGCAGCGGCTCTTGGTCGAGCGGGGCGACCGCAGCGTGGCCGCCGCGATCGCCGACCTTTTGCAGCGCGGCAAGAGCCCGCAGGGCCGGCTCCACGCCCTCTATACGCTGGAGGGCCTGCGCGTACTGGAACCGCAGCATGTCGCCGCTGCCCTGGCCGACCCGCATTGGGCCGTGCGCGTCCACGGCCTTGTGCTGGGCGAGCGCTGGCTGGACCGGCACGGGGAAATTCTTCACAAGGCGATCGCCTTGTGCGACGACGCGGTGCCGCGAGTGCGGCTTCAGGCGGCGCTGTCGCTGGGGGAAAGCCGGTCGGCCGAGGCCGTGGCCGCCTTGAGCCGCCTGGCTGCCCGCTTTGGCGACGACCCGTGGATGCGGGCGGCAGTGCTCAGTTCGGCGGCCGAGACGGCCGGCACGCTGGCCGCCGAAATCCTGCGGCAGGGCACCGACATGCCGGCCAGCCGGGCCATGCTCCGGCCCCTGGCCGCCATCCTCGCCGCCCGCCAAAAGGAAAAAGAGCTGGCCGGCCTCCTTGCCGCCATTGGCGATCACCCTTCGGCCCCCGCGGAACTCCGCCGCGCCTGCCTGGAGGGGCTTTCCGAAGGCCTCAAGCGAACCAAGTTCCAGCACCTGGCCGGCTCGGAAGTCCAGAATGCCTTGGCTCGCCTCTTGGCCGACAAGGATGCCCAGGTCGCCGAGTTGGCCTTGGCCCTTGCCGGCCTGCTCCGGCTGCATGAATCGCACCAGATGCAGGCGGCCCTTGCCGCGGCGGAGAAGGCCGCCCTGGACAGCGACCGGCCGGTATCCCAGCGCGTCGCTGCCATCGCCGTGCTGGCCAGTGCGCCCTTGGATCGCCTGGCCGGCCTGGCCGGCCGGCTGCTCGACGCCCGCCAGCCCTCCGAGGTGCAACTGGCGGCCATTCGGGCGCTGGGCTGTGCCGAAGACCCCCGCGTGGCTGAGGTGCTGTTGAACCCCTGGCCCAGCTACACGCCGCAGCTCCAGTCGGCGGTGCTCGACGCCCTGTTCCAGCGCCAGGACCGCTTGCCGCACCTGTTGGACGCCATCGAGAAGAAGACGGTGGTAGCCTCGGCCCTGGACCCCTTGCGGCGCACGCACTTGCTGGAGAACCCGGACCCCGCCATCCGCAAGCGGGCCGCCACCCTGCTGGCCGGTGTGACCCGCCCCGACCGCCGCGACGTGCTGGCCCGCTACACCGCCGCGCTGCAAGGCCCCCGCGATCCCAAGCGCGGCCAGGCGGTCTTCGAACAACAGTGCGCCAAGTGCCATCAGGTCCAGGGCAAGGGCTTTGTCGTGGGGCCCGACCTGTCGAGCATCATCCGCCGCTCGGACG
>JBBIQF010000018.1:0-3143 GCA_037442445.1 Planctomycetaceae bacterium | reverse complement strand
TCCTGTTGGACCGCGCGGTCCAGACCTACCAGTCCCAGTTCGAGGGCCCCGCCTCTGGACCGATGGCGCACGCTCTGGCCCATTGCCTGGCCGAGAAGGCCCATCTGCTGGCCGAAGTGGGCAACTACGCACTGGCACGCGAGGCGTACCATCAAGCCGTCACCGCGTTCCAGCACCGCTCGGACAGCTCCGCGGCGGCCGAGGTGCTGGGCCTGCTGGCCGACTGCTACGTCGGCGCCGCGGTCACCCTGGTCCGGCAAAGCGAGTATCCCACGGCACTGGCGTGGCTCCAGCGGGCCATCGAACTCCTTTCGGGTGGGCAGCATCCCACGCCCGAACCGCTCCGCGACACCCTGGCCAGCGCCTATTCGGGCAAGGCCGCGGTGAAAGTCCTGATGGCGATTCGCGATAACGCTCAGCCAGCCGGCCGCTCGGCTCCCGACCCGCTTCGAGAAATCCAGGAAGCGGTCAAGCTGTTCGACGAAGCCGGCCGGCTGTACGCCCGCCTCGGCCGGCCCGAAGGGACCGACCCCCGGCTGGACCAGGCGCGCCTGGCCATCAACCACGGCAACGCCCTATACTTGCTGGCCGACGACGCTGCCGCCCTGCGGTGGTACGACACCGCCATGGCATTCCTCAAGAACCTGGATCCCGACGGCACCCTTTTGGAGCGGGCCGTGTGGGCCTTGAACCGGGCCGTGGTCCTGGGCGATGCGCAAGGCGAATGGGTCGCCCTGGGCCTGTACGAAGAAGCCTTGGGGCTTCTGGAATGCCTGGTGCTCAAGAGCGGCCGGGGCGAATGGGCCGGTGCGCTGGCCCTGGGTTGCCTGAACAAGGCGATCGCCCTGCGGACCGTGGGCGATGACCTGGAAGCCCTGGTGATGCTCGACCGCGCGACGGCTATTTCGCGCCGCCTGGTGGAAGGCGATGGCCGGCGGGAGTTCCTGGCCACCCTGGCCGATTGCTATCTCAATCGCGGCGCCTCGCTGGCCAATCGGGGGCACGTATCGCAGGCCGCCGAGGCCTTCGATCGCTGCACGGCGCTATGGGACGAAGCCGGCCGAGCGGGCCAGGCGCCCGGGCTGGGAGACCGCGCCTTGTGCACCATGGGCCGCGGCAGCCTGGCGTGGCGCCAAGGCGATGCCCAAAAGGCCTTGGCGCTATTGGACGAGGCCCTGGGCCTACTGGACCTGCCGCGGTTTCAACAGCCTTTGCCCGACCTGGCCGCCGATGCCGCCTTCTGCTATCTCAACCAGGCGCTGGTGCACGCGCACCAGCAGCAGCGGCGGGCCGCTGCCAAGGCGCTGGATCGGGCCGAACGCTTGCTCCAGGAACAGCGGGGGCTTGGAGGCCGGGCGCTGTTGGCCGGACCGGTCACGGCGGCCCTGGTGGATTTCGTCCGCCACGCCACCGGCCGCGGAGCGCCGGGCACAGGCCCAGGGGCTTCGCACGCGGTCGATCCCCGCCGCTTGCTCTCGCGGACCCACAAGCGGCTGATCCATCTGGTGTAGCCGCCCGGCACTGAGGCCGCCCTTGCGCCCCTGGCACACCGGCAGCAAGCGCTGAAAACCCCGGTTAGGCCCGTTTACCCGCGCCGGCGTTCGCCCTAGGATACCAGGACGGCGCTGTCTTGCGACCGTATCCCTCAGCTTGCGGAGGTGTGCCATGTGCGCTATCGTGCTGGCCGTTCTTGCGGCCGTCCCCGGCCCTTTGTTCCAGCGGCACCTGATCGATCGGATGCCCGGCGGCTACCAAGTGGCCGTAGCGGACCTGAACGGGGACGGCCGGCCCGACGTCATCGCGCTGTCGACCGATACCAGCCAGGTCCAGTGGTACGAGAACCCCGGGTGGGCGCGGCACACCCTGGCCACTGTCGATCGCCCCATCGACCTGGCGTGCCGCGATGTGGATGGCGACGGCCGGCCGGAAATCGCCCTGGCCGCAGGTTTCTACTTCAGCGAGTCGGATCGGGGCGGAGAGCTGTGGCTGCTGAAATCGAAGCCCGCCCCAGCCCCGGCCTGGGATGTGCAACCCATCGGCCGAGACCCCGTAACCCACCGCCTGCGGTGGGCCGACGTGCGGGGCGATGGCCGGCCCGTGCTCGTTCATGCCCCCATCTTCGGCCCAGGGTCCAAAGGAGCCGCCGCGCCCAAGCCGGCCCACCTCTGGGCCTTCGTGCCTGCCAAAGAGCCTCGCTCCGGAACCTGGCCCGTCTGGAAGATCGACGAAACTTTGACCGTTCTCCACGGCCTGTGGGTCGGCGACCTCGACCGCGATGGCCGCGACGAAATCCTTACCGCCAGCTTCGAAGGCATTTGGCGATTCGACTGGGAACCCGGCCCGGCCGGCTCCGGCAGTGCCGATCCTCAACAGGCCGGACGGTGGGCCAAGTCCCGCATTGCCGTAGGCGCACCGCCGGCCAGCAACGCCCCTGGCGCCTCGCGAGGCTCCAGCGAAGTGTGCGTGGGACATGGGGCGCCCCACCGGTGGTTCATCGCCGCCATCGAACCCTGGCACGGCAACCAGGTCGTGGTGTACACGCCTGGTTCGGAGCCCCACACATGGGACCGGCATGTCCTCGATACCACCCTGGACGAGGGCCACGCCCTGGTGGTTGCCGACTTCGATGGCGACGGACAGGACGAACTCGTGGCCGGCTGGCGTGGCGGCCAGCGCGGCCTGCGCCTTTATGACCCCCAAGACCCCGATTTCCGCCAGTTCCGCACCGCCGACCTGGACCGGGGCATCGCCGTCGAAGGCTTGGCGGTGGCCGACCTCAACGCCGATGGCCGGCTGGACCTGGTGGCCATCGCTGGCAGAACCCGCGAGCTGGTCGGGTACGAAAACCGCACTCCGCCGGCCAAACCGCCAGCCGGCCGGTAATCGCCGGGCCAGGGCCGGACCTCCACAGGCCGCCAAGCCGCCAAGCGGCCAAGCTCCCCTCTGGCGTAGGCGCACAGCCGCCGCGGTTCTAAAATCCGATGCAGGGAAAGGCCGAAGAGATGCCCTCGCGCCTGTGCAGGCCGCGTGCCGCGCACGCAGTTGGAGGCCACCGGGGGCTCACGCCCCCGGCTCTTGGGGCGTGCTGCCGGTGTGTTTGCTTGCCAGGACCTACTTGCGATGCCCATTTACGAGTACGTATG
>JBBIQF010000017.1:0-3195 GCA_037442445.1 Planctomycetaceae bacterium | reverse complement strand
ACCGGCGCACCGCCTCGCGGCAGGTCAAAAACGGGCCGGTAAGATTCACGGCCAACGTGGCGTTCCACTCCTGCTCGCTCATGTCGCGGACATAGGCCGTGGGCCAGATGCCCGCGTTGTTCACCAGTATGTCCAGTGGACCCAGCAGGGCCTCGGTCTGGCGGAACATCTCCTGCACGTCGCGGCTTTCGGCGACGTTGCCGGGGATGGCTGCGGCCTCGACCCCGTATCCCGCCCGGAGGATCTTGACCAGTTCGGCAGCCTCGTCCCCCAGGTCGATTCCCTGGGCGGGGTCGCGGAGGTAGTTGACGGCCACGCGGGCCCCTTCGGCCGCCAACCCCAGGCAGATCGCCCGGCCCAGGCCGCGAGAGCCGCCGGTCACCAATGCCACCTTGTCGCGAAGATACAGGTCCATGGGGAGGGATACGTGCTGAGCGCTTACGGGCCTCGGAACTCCAGACCCCGGCGCTGCGAGCCGGGTAGGACCCCGCTTATATATCCAACTGCAAAGTGCGTTCCAAGGGCCGGAAGTGCCGGCACCGGGCGCTGCGCCGGCAGGGGGAACCGCGGCCAAAGAGCCTTCTCATGCCGGCGGCGATTCCCGCACCAGCCGGCTGATCTCCTTGAACTGCGGCGTGCCGGCCACTTCGCACCACTCGAACAAGGCGGCCTCGGTGGTGGTCAGGGTAGCGCCGGCCGCGTCCATCCGCCGCAAGGCGAACTCGTAATCCACCGCGTTGCGCGAGCCGATCGCATCGGCCGCCACATACACCCGCCAGCCCGCCCCCAAGAGGTCCAACACGGTCTGCTGGACGCAGACATGGGCTTCGATGCCGCACACCAGTACCTTATGGATGCCCTGGGCCTCGAGTCCCTCAAACACCTCGGGGCATCCCCGGCAACTGAACATCACCTTGGCGGGGATGGGACCCAACCGCCTCGCCAGCTCCGGCACCGTGGGCCCCAACCCCTGCGGGTATTGCTCGGTGGCCACGACCGGGATTCCCAGGATGCGGGCGCCGTCGATCAGCCGGCCGATGTTCCACACCAGGCGGTCCCGCCCGGCAATGACCGGCAGGAGCCGCTCCTGGACATCGACCACCAACAGGGCTGTCTCGCCCACCGACATCAACTGGCCGCTGCGAAGAAAACCCGATTCGGAGTTCATGTCTTCGGCCTGCATCGCTCTGCGGTGCCAAGATTGCGCAACCCGCCCCGGGACTCATCGGTGCCCGCCCGGCCTGGGGCGATAGGCACCGGGCGGATATTGTACAAGGCCATCTTGGGGCTTTCGACCCGCGCGGAAGAGCTGCCGGCACAGGCCCTCCATGGGCGGGCCATGTGGCCAGGGCTTGCGCGGCACCCTCGCAAGCAGCATGTGTCCTTTGCCCAAGGCACCCAAGGAACCCAGCGGTTGCGGCGATTGATGGTCGCGCGGCATAATGGCGCGGCCAACTGCGTGGAAGTGGGATATGGGCCGCGGCGATCGGAGCGGCCTTTGCGCCCGGGCGGAAAGGGCCGATCGTCGAGCGAGCCCACCGGGCTGGACAGAGGAGCATTTCCATGGATTCCGCCGACGCACCCCACGCCGGCGATGTGCAACGGGACCGTTCGCCGGACATCTCCGCCGAGGGCTGGTGGCTGGCAGAGGTGTTCTGCTGGACCGTGGTGGTGCTGGCACCGTTTTTGCGCTGGGTCAATGGGCCAGCGGTTTCGACGGACCAGTTGGTGGTGCGGATCGCTGTGGTGTGCCTGGCCTTGGCCGGGGGGATAGCGCTCCGCACCCGGGCCATCGTGCGGGCCATGAAGCGCCGGCGATGTCCGCCGCAATCGGGTTCGGCATAGTTGCAAAGGAGATGGCATGCATTGTGGATTCGCTGTTTTGCGTCGGCCTCGTGGCGGCAATGGGATGCCTGGACTGTTGCTGGCCTTGTTCGTGGGGCTGGGCGCCTGGAGTGCCCCGGGCGCCGAGCCGCGGCCGGCTTGGCCGTTTTTCGCCTTCGATAACGGAACCGGGGGCCAGGCGGTGCCCTTCGCCGAGCAAGCCAAAATGCTCAAAGAGCTGGGCTACGACGGCATCGCCTACAGCGGCACCCGGCGGATCCCGGAGATGCTTCGGGCCTTGGATAGCCAGGGGTTGAAGATGCTCAGCATCTACGTGGGGGCCAACGTGGACCCCGGGGCGCCGCCCTATGACGCGGGGCTTCCGGCGGCCATCGGGGAGCTCAAGGGGCGAGACGTGCAGATTTGGCTATTCGTTTTGGGGAAGGGGCCGGCCGGCGAGGCGGCGGACCAGCGGGCGGCGGACATCGTCCGCGAGCTGGCCGAATTGGCTGAACCTGCCGGCCTCCGCGTGGCCCTTTACCCCCACGTGGGCTTTTACGTGGCGCGGGTGGAAGATGCGCTGCGGGTGGTCCGCCGAGTGGGCCGGAAAAACGTGGGCGTCTGTTTCAACCTGTGCCACTTCCTCCGCCTGGAGGACGCGCAGCACTTAGAGGCCCGGCTTGCGCAGGCCCGGCCGCACCTCCTGGCCGTGAGCATCAATGGTGCCGACGCCGGCCCGCCCGGGCAACTCGGGTGGGATCGGCTGATTCAGACCCTGGACCGGGGTACCTTCGATGTCGGCCGGGTGCTGAAGGCCCTCAAACGGCTGGACTACCAAGGCCCCATCGGGCTGCAATGCTACGCCATCCCCGGCGACCGGCGCGAGAACCTCCGGCGCTCGATCGAGGCGTGGCGAAAGCTGGTGGCACAGGTTGCGGCCGAGCCGTAGCCGCCCCGGCCCCCGCGCGTTGCGATTCGCGCGACCGCCAGTGCGGCCTCAAGGCTCGGGCTTGGTCTCTTCCGGCTTGAGCAAGCGCAATCGGATATCGCGCACCGCGCCGGTGGTGCACCAGGTGGCGATGCCCAGCGGCCGGCACGGCTCGCATTCCCAGCGGATCGAAATCTTCTTGCCCTGCCGGTCCAGGTCCACCATGTCCTCGTTGTCGATCCAGGCCTGGATTTTGGTCTTGGTCACCCGGATGCGGATGCGGTACCACTGGTTGTTCTTGAACTCGCGGAACTTGTTGGTCTCGTTTTCCGAGGCGTCGTAGCCGTTGATGCTCGACAGCCCCACCACGGTGCCTCCCCAGCCGCCGACGACGAACGAGCAGAACGAGTCATCCACCGGGAAGGTGGTGGTGCAGAAGAAGT
>JBBIQF010000016.1:1316-3226 GCA_037442445.1 Planctomycetaceae bacterium | reverse complement strand
TCGTCATCGGCACCAGCCAGCAAGTGCTCCAGGCCATGCTGGCCAACTGGGAAACGCCCCAGAGCCGCACCCTGGCCGAGAATGCCAAGTTCGCCGCCATCCTCGAGCGCTGCCGAGGGGCCAAAGGCGAAGAGCCGCAACTGACGTGGTTCGTGGATCCCGTGGCCCTCATCCGGGCGGCCGGACAGGGCAACGTCCAGGCCCAGTTGGTCCTGGCGGTATTGCCCACCTTGGGGCTAGACGGCCTTTCGGCCGTGGGGGGTACCGCAGCCTTCGATACCGGGTTGTTCGATCAAGTGGCCCATGTGTATGTCCTCTTGGACAGCCCCGCAGCGGCATTCTGGATGCCATCGCGTTGGAGTCGGGCGACCCCCGGCCGGACCGGTGGGTCCCCGCCGACATAGGCACTTACGTCACCCTCCATTGGAACCTCCAGCGGACCTTCCAGACCGCCAGCAAGCTGTACGACAGTTTTCGCGGCCAGGGGGCGTTGGCCGGCGAGATCAACCGCCGCTTTCTGCGCTTGGGCCTGGACTTTACCGGCGAGGTGCTCCCGCTATTGGATAACCGCATCACCTATGTGGTGCGGTTCGAGAAAGAGGCCGCGCTATCGGGGCCGGGCGTGGCCGCTTCCATCCGCCTGAAAGACCCGACAGCCGCGGCCAAGCTGCTCGAAAAGGTCTATCAGGCGCAGCAGGCGTCGCTGGCCCTCGCCACCTCGGGCGAACACCGGTACTACCAGGTCAAGGTGCCGGCGCGCAAGGCAGGGCCCGCCGGGCCAGCGCCCGAGGAACCCAGGCCAGCGCCTTGTTTCGGCATTCTGGACGAGTACCTCATTTTCGCCAATCGGCCCGAGATGTTCCAAAAGGCGATCGCCACGCGCGATAATCCTTTGGAGGGGCTAGGCGAGTCGCGGGAGTTCAAGCTGGTGGCTAGCCGCATCGCCCGCCAGACCCGGGGGGTGAAGCCGGCGCTGATCCGCTTCGACCGGCCAGAAGAGGGGATGCGGTTCTTGTATCAGCTTGCGCAGTCCGAGCGGGGGCGGGAACAGCTCCGCCGCCAGGGGGAACGCGGCGATGTGGTCGCGCGCACGCTGTACCAGGCGTTGCAAGAGCATCCGCTGCCGCCGTTTTCGGCATTGGAGCGCTATTTTGCCCCGGGCGGGGCGATGCTGGTCGATGAGCCGACGGGCCTGCATTTCACGGCGTTCGTGCTGGCCCGGCCATGAGGTACCGGCACAGCACCCCGGCGGCCATGCCCTTGTGAAGCCGCCGGTTGGGGGATATGATGTTACGCTTTGGCACACCTGCGGAGCCTTTCATGCGTCACGTGCTTTCGGCCTTGGTGCAAAACGTACCCGGGGTGCTCTCGCATATCTCCGGGATGCTGGCCTCGCGCGGCTACAATATCGACAGCCTCGCGGTGGGCGAGACCGAGGACCCCCGGCTGTCACGCATGACCTTCGTGGTGGTAGGCGATGCCGCGGTCCTCGAACAAGTCCGCAAACAGTTGGAAAAAATCGTCACCGTGGTCCGGGTGGACGATATCAGCGCCCGGGATTATGTCGAGCGGGACCTGATGCTCATCAAGGTCTCGACCCGCAATGGCCGGCGGAGCGAAATCCGGGAACTCGTGGATATCTTCCGCGGGCGGATCGTCGACGTGGCCAACGACATGGTGATGATCGAAATCTCCGGAAAGGAGCGGAAGATCGAGGCGTTCATCGAGTTGATGCGGCCATTCGGCATCATCGAACTGGTGCGGAGCGGCCGGATCGCCATGGTCCGCGGCAACACGCAGGCCGAGGGCCAGGGTGCCTGAAGCCCGTGCCGGCCGCCGTTGGCCCTGCCGTACTCGGCCGGGCGGCCCGGCCAAGGTGCTGGCCCTGGCCGAGGACTGGTGCCCAGATG
>JBBIQF010000016.1:0-1306 GCA_037442445.1 Planctomycetaceae bacterium | reverse complement strand
CCCGGCCAAGGCCCGTCGTGCCAGCCCCGGCACCCCTCGCCCCACCTCCAATCCGAGCTGTGAGAGTTGGTCCGGCGGCCCTTCTGGGGGCGGAGTCGCTGCCGGCCCCATGCAACGCGGTCCCCGCTACACAAGGAGTCTTTCATGCCCGCTAAGATCTACTACGACAAAGACGCCGATCTCTCGCTGTTGAAGGACAAGACGATCGCCATCCTGGGGTACGGCTCCCAGGGGCATGCCCACGCGCAAAACCTCCGCGACAGCGGCTGCAACGTCATCGTCGCCGAGCTGCCGGGCACCCGCAACTACGAACTGGCCGTGCAGCACGGCTTCCAACCCCTTGCGACCGCCGAGGCGGTGGCCCGGGCCGATATCGTCACCATCTTGCTGCCCGACGAGCTGCAAGCCGACGTGTTCCGCAGCGACATCCGGCCGAACCTCAAGCCGGGCAACATCGTCGTCTGCTCGCACGGCTTCAACGTGCATTTTGGCCAGTTCGAGGTGCCGCAGGGGGTGGCGGTGATCCTGGTCGCCCCCAAGGGGCCAGGGCATTTGCTCCGCTCGGAGTTCGTCCGCGGCGGGGGCGTTCCCTGCCTCATTGCCCTGGGCGAGGGGGCCGGCAAAGAGGCCCTGGACATCGGCCTGGCCTACGCCAAAGCCATCGGCGGTACCCGCGCCGGGGTCATCGAAACCACCTTCGCCGAGGAGACCGAGACCGACCTGTTCGGCGAACAGGTGGTGCTCTGCGGCGGCGTCAGCGCCCTGGTCAAAGCCGCCTACGAGACCCTGGTCGAGGCCGGCTACCAGCCCGAAATGGCCTACTTCGAGTGCGTCCACGAACTGAAACTCATCGTGGACCTCATCTACCAGGGGGGCTTGAACTACATGCGCTACAGCATCTCGAACACCGCCGAGTACGGCGATTACACCCGCGGCCCGCGGATCATCACCAGCCAGACCAAAGCCGAAATGAAGCGGATTCTGGAAGAAATCCGCAGCGGCCAGTTCGCCCGGGAATGGATTCTGGAAAACAAGGCCAATGCCCCGGTCTTCAAGGCCCTGCGCCGGCAAGAGCGGGCCCATCCTGTGGAGGAGGTGGGGCGCCGGCTGCGGCGGCTCATGGCGTGGATCGACGCCAAGGAGGTGTAGCGGCTGGGCCCCTGCGGCATGGGCTTGCCCCTTGTCGCCCTCGCCTAGCGTGCGAACAATTGCACATGGTAAGGCCGTACCAGCCGGTGGGGCCGGCCCCGGCGGGTCGTTCGTGTGGAGGACTTCAAGATGGAGTCGTTTCCCATGCCGGCTACTC
>JBBIQF010000015.1:1149-3229 GCA_037442445.1 Planctomycetaceae bacterium | reverse complement strand
TTTCCAGCATAATCCACGCCAGACGCGAGTGACTGGTCCAACCATTATGTCTACGGGGTCTTGCCCTAGTGGCCCGTAGAGCCCGCTGGCCGGCGCTGGTATCATACGTCCAGTGCTCAGCGCATCACGCACACGTTCAAGGCGGGGTTGGCATGGGGATCGAGCGGATTTTTCTGGGGTGGCGCCAGCCGGGGCTGTTGGCCGTGACGGACTTCCTCCAGGGGCGGTTCGGGTCGGCCGGTACGCTGGACTTGGAAGGGGCGATCGTGGTCGTGCCCGGTGCCCGGGCCGGGCGGCGGCTGTTGGAGATGCTTGTCCTTCGGGCCGAGGCGCACAAGCTAGCCCTGCGCCCTCCGGAAATCGTCACTTTGGGGGGATTGCCGGAGCGGCTCTACCAGGCCAAGCGGCCGCTGGCTGGCGAATTGACGCAGCACCTGGCGTGGGCCCAGGCGCTGCGGCAGTGCGAGCCAGGGGTACTTGCGGCGTTCTTGCCTTCGCCGCCTGCGGGCGATGACTTGGCCGGCTGGCTCGGTGTGGCCGAGATGCTGGCCCGGTTGCATCGCGAGCTGGCGGCCGACGGCCTGGATTTCGGCGATGTGGCCAGCCGGGGGGCGGCACTGCCGGCGTTCCGCGAGTCGGCCCGGTGGCAAGCGCTGGCCGAAGTGCAGCGGCAGTATCTGGCCCTATTGGATGCGTTGGAATTGTGGGACATCCAGACGGCGCGGCGTGTGGCCGTCCGGCAGCGCGAGTACCGCACCGACCGGCAGATCGTGCTGGCCGGCACCGTGGACCTCAATCGGGTGCAGCGCCAGATGCTCGACCAGGTGGCCGAGCGGGTTACGGCCCTGATCCTCGCGCCCGAGGAACAGGCCGACCGGTTCGACGAACACGGCTGCCTGCGTCCGGAGGCGTGGGAGTCGGCGGAGATCGCGTTGAGGGAAGAGCAGATTGAGCTGGCCGAGGACCCCCCGGACCAGGCGGCGGCCGCGGTCCGGGCCTTGGCGGCCGTGGACGGCCGCTATTGTGCCGATGACATCACGCTAGGCGTGCCGGACGAACAGGTGGCGCCGTTTCTGGAGCTGTACTTGGGCCGGCAGGGGGTGGCCACGCGCAATGCCGCCGGCACGCCCATGGCCCAGACCGCAGCGTTTCGGCTGCTGGCGGCGGTGGCCGATTATTTGGAAAACCGCAGGTTCGACGCCCTGGCTGCCCTGGTACGCCACCCCGATGTCGAAGCCCATCTCGTGCGGCGCCGGGTGCGGCCCGAATACCTGGTGGCGCTAGACGAGTATTACACGTGCCACTTGCCCGCGGCCGTGGGCCCGCAGGGCTTCGAGCCGGCCCCGGAGCACAAGACGCTGATGGCCCTGCATCGGGAGGTGGAGAAACTGGTGGGTGGGCTTGCCGGCCCCAGCCGGCCGCTGGTCGAATGGGGGCAACCGATCCTCGATCTGTTGGCCAAGCTGCTGGGGCACCGGCCGATGGACCCCGCGGCCGAGCCGGACCGCCAATGCCTTGCCGCTTGCGAAACGTTGCGCGAGGCGGTGTTGGGCTGGCGGGCGATCCCCCCGAGCCTGGTTCCCCCGGTGGGCGGCGTGCAGGCCGTGCGGCTGTTGCTCCGCCAGGTCCAGGACCAGGCCGTGCCCCCGCCACAAGTGCCGCACGCCATCGAGTTGCTGGGCTGGCTGGAGCTGCCGCTGGATGATGCGCCGGTGTTGATCGCCACGGGGATGAACGAGGGGATTGTGCCATCGGCGGTGCGCGGCGACCTTTTCCTTCCCAATCAGTTGCGGGCGGCGTTGGGGCTGGACGATAACCGGCGGCGCTATGCCCGCGATGCCTACGCCCTGAGCGTGCTGGCCGCCTCCCGGGAACACCTGCACCTGATCTTGGGGCGGCGCGATGCCGAGGGCAATCCGCTGCAGCCGAGCCGGCTGCTGTTGGCCTGCGGGGGCGCGGCGCTGGCCCCGCGGGTACTGCGGCTGATGGCGCCGGGGGGCGAAGGCCGGCGGCCGGTCCCACTGCCTGCCGGGGCGCCTGCGGTCTCTGCACCTGCGGTTTCGGCGCCTGCGGTGATCGC
>JBBIQF010000015.1:0-1088 GCA_037442445.1 Planctomycetaceae bacterium | reverse complement strand
CGGGTGACCGAGTTCCGCGACTACCTGGCCTGCCCGTACCGCTACTACCTCCGCCCCCGGCTGGGGCTGGCAGCACTGGACGATGGTGCCGAGGAACTCGACGGCGGCCAATTCGGGTCGCTGGCGCACGCGGTGCTTGCCGCTTTCGGCCAGAGCGAAGCCGCCTCGGCAACCGATCCGGCAATCATCTTCGCTTTTCTCGAAAAAACGCTGGAAGAGCTATCGGCCCAGAAGTTCGGCAGCGACCCCCGGCCGGTCATCCGCGTGCAGCTCGAACAGCTCCGCAGCCGGCTGCAAGCGTTCGCCCGCTGGCAGGCCCAATGGGCCGCCCAGGGGTGGCGCATCCAAACGGTCGAGGCCAGCGTGGCCGGCCACGATGCCCCCCTGATAGTGGACGGCCAGCCGATGTATCTTCGCGGCCGGATCGACCGTATCGACGTAAACCCGGCTACCGGCAAGTCCATCGTTTTCGACTACAAGACCGCCGATATGGCCCGGACGCCCGAGGAAACGCACCGCACCGGCCGGGGTGCGGACAAGCAATGGGTGGACCTGCAGTTGCCGCTTTATCGCCACCTGCTGCCGGCCTTGGGGATCGGCGGCGAGGTGGCGCTGGGATACCTCCTGCTGCCTAAAGACACAGGCAGCACGGGCGAGGCGCTGGCCGAGTGGACAGACGAAGACTTGCAGTCGGCCGACGACATGGCGGCCGATGTGGTCCGCAAGGTCCGGCGGGAAGAGTTCTGGCCGCCGCAACCCGGCCCGATCGAGGGCTTCGACGAACTGGCCGTCATCTGCGGGGAGGGGCAGTTGGCTCCGCAGGTCAAAGAAGACGACAAGGAGTAGCCGCCATGGGCAAGAAGCAGGGCAGGTTGCCGAACCTGGTCATTCGGGCGTCGGCCGGCACGGGCAAGACGTTCCAATTGAGCAATCGTTTCTTGAAGCTGGCGGCATCGGGCGAACCGCCCGACACGATCCTGGCCACGACCTTCACCCGCAAGGCCGCCGGCGAGATTCTGAGCCGGGTGCTGCTCCGCCTGGCCGAAGGCGCCATGAGCCCCTCCGGCGCGGCGGCGCTGGCCCAGCAG
>JBBIQF010000014.1:296-3255 GCA_037442445.1 Planctomycetaceae bacterium | reverse complement strand
CGCTGGCGGTGTATTCCGAGCGGCTGAGTAGGCAGGTGGCGGAGCTCGAAGCCCGCCGCGATCTCTTGCAGTCCGAGGTGGACCAGTTGCGGCTGGAGAAGGCTGACCTGGCTGCGGAAATAGGCGAAGCGCGAAGTTGGTTGCAGCAGAACCAGGCCAAGCTCGAGCAGCTCCCGGCCAAGCGTGCGGAAATCGAGCAGATCGAGGAGAAGCTGCGGCAACAGCAAAGCGCGCTCGAAGAGCTCGAGAACGCCACACTGGAGGCCAAGAACCGGCGGCTGGAGGAGGAAGAGAAATCGCAGCAAGCCATACGCGCCGTCGAGGCTGCCCGGCGTGAATTGAACGACCTGCAGACCCTAAAGGGGCGGCTCGATGCCGCTGTGGCAGCGCTGCAACAACAACAGCAGGAGCTCAGCAACGAGCTGCTGCGGCAAGAGGTTGCGCTACGGCTGCGAAAAGCGGAACTGGATGACCTCCAAAAAGATGTGCAAGCGGAGGAGGCGCGGCTGGCCGAGGTGCGCAAGCAGCAACAGGAGGCGGCCGACGCGCGTTGGGAAGCCGAGAAACTGCGTGCCGAAGCTTTGCACGAGCGCGACCGCTTGGTGGAGGAAGCGGCGGCCAAGCAAAAACTACTCGACACGCTCCGCAGTACGGTAGAGGGCCTTAGCCAGCGCGTGGAGGCTTTCCAGCACGCGATCGAGCCGCCGCCCGCGGAGAAGCGCCTGGCCGACTTCCTGCGCCCAGTGCTGGCGGTGCCGCCTGACGTCCGGCCGATCAGCGGCCGCAGCGCCGAGGAGCAGTTGCGGCTGGAAGCCTGTGCGGAGCATATCGAGAAAAACGGTTATCGCTTTCACCCCCGGGCCCTGCGGGCCTTTCACACGGCTCTGAAGACGGCCGATGTCTGCCCCCTGGTGGTCCTGGCGGGCATCTCGGGGACGGGCAAGAGCCAGCTCCCCCGGCTGTACGCAGAGGCCATGGGCATGCACTTTCTCAACGTGGCGGTCCAGCCACGTTGGGATGCCCCCCAGGACCTGTTCGGCTTTTACAACTATATGGAACACTCGTACAAGGCCACGGAGTTGGCCCGGGCGCTACGCCAGATGGACCGGGTGCACTGGCCGGCCCAAAGCGCGCAGGACAAGCTGGTTCAACACGGCATTCTGCTTGTGCTGCTGGATGAGATGAACCTAGCGCGGGTGGAGTATTATTTCAGCGAGCTGTTGAGCAAGCTGGAGATGCGCAATGCGCTGGGCGACGATGGTGCGGCGGAGCGCGGGCTTGCCGATATCGAGATCGAGATCGGGCCCCTCAAGCAGCAGGACGCGGCACGGCGCCTGCACGTCGGCGGCAACGTGCTGTTCGTGGGAACCATGAACGAGGACGAGACCACGCAAGCCCTCAGCGATAAGGTGCTCGACCGCTCCAATGTGCTTCGTTTCGGCAAGCCCGAACAGCTTCAACCCGAGAAGCCGCCCCGGCAGGCGCCCCCCGCGGTATATCTGCCGCACCAGGTGTGGCAGGGTTGGCTCAACTCCGAACTGCCTCCGGCGGAGCGGGAGGAGTTCGACAAGACTTTCGTGGCGCTGAACAAGATTCTCGTGGATATCCACCGGCCGTTCGGCCACCGGGTATATCAGGCCATGTACCGCTACGTGGCCAATTATCCCCGCTGGGTCGATGGCTGGTTTCCGAGTGCGATGGCCGACCAGTTCGAGCAGAAGATCATTCCCCGGCTGCGAGGCTTGTCGCGGGACCTGGACGAGAAGGCTGCCGGGGTGCTGGAGCAGGTTGGCTCATTGATCGAAAGAATCGGGGATCCGCCGCTGGCGGAAGCCTTCCGGCGGGCGTGCGACGCCCCGGTCTTCCAGTGGGTGGGAGTGCAGCGTGGAGAGGCTGCGGAGTAGCGAGCCTGCCTTGGTCGGCCTCGCCGAACCGTGGGCCCTGTTGGGGGGTGCGGCGGCCTCAGGGGTGGCGACCGACACGCTCCAGGCCGGGCTGGGCCCCTTGGCGGCGGCCCCTGTAGGCTGCTCGGTTCGGATAGCCGGCTGCTTGGAAGCATTGCCCGCCCACGGTCCGCCGGTGGAGGCCGGTGTGCTTGGAACCGCCTGGCAGGTTTACGACCTGCCCGCCTCGGAACTGCGCGGAGAAGAGCCTTTGCGCCTCCGTATCGGCAGCGAGGGCTACACGATCCGGCTGGGCGGCCAGGTACCGCGCCCCGCCGGCAAGAGCCGAGAAGGGGACGCGGGGGACCCTTCGGCCCGGCTCGAGGCGTTCATCGATTCGCTGGTGGGGATCATGCTGGAACTCCGCGCCCAAGCGGAGGAGTTTGCCGGTCGAGGCGGGGTGGCGTGCGGCGCGGGGGCCGGCTCTTCCTTGCCGATGGAACCTGAGGCCTTCGAAGCCGCTGGCCGGCTGCCGCTGGCCCGCTTGCCGTGGCAGCGCGCCGCTGAACTCCTTTTGGCGCCGGCCAGCGAGCCGCGCATGGATGTGATCGTACAGATCGCACTGCACTACCGCGATGCGCTGGAGCGGCTAGCCCAATCGCCGCGGCGCACGCTTCGCCGCCAGCGGCGCATGACCGCGATCGGCCGGGTGCAGCAACTCGACAGCGCCTGCCTCGAATGGTTCGTGCGCCAGCCAGGCCGCACCGCCACGGAAAAGGCCGGCGCCGCCCAGGAACTGCTGGCGCTGGTACGCACCGAAGACTACGATACCCTGGAAAACCGGGTACTGAAGGATTTCCTCCGCCGGGCGATCGATGCCAGCAACTTGTACTTGCGAGAACACCGCGGCCGGTTCGACCAGAGCACTCGATACCGTGCGGTGGCGGCCCTGGCCGATACCTGCCGGCGGCTGCTGCGCGATACTCCCCTGGTCTCGGTCCGCTCTCTGCCCGGTTTCCCGCAGCCCAACTACGTGCTGCTCCACGACGCCGCCTACCGCGAACTCTGGCAATGGT
>JBBIQF010000014.1:0-262 GCA_037442445.1 Planctomycetaceae bacterium | reverse complement strand
GCAATGGCAGCGGCGGCTGTGGGCCGACTTCGTACGTCTCCGCGTGGCGTGCGAGCTGATTACCGCCCATCGGGTGCGCAACGGATTCGCGGCGCGAATGCCCATGGCGCATGACCTGTGGATCCGCCAAGAGCAGGACGCGGGCGCCTGGTTGCACCCTCTGGATTGGCCCGGCCCGGTGTGGTTGGACTTGGGTGTTCCTCCAGCCGTGGCCGCGCAAATCGTACATCCCGCGGCCGTACGCCAGAACCAGTGCGTCGCC
>JBBIQF010000013.1:0-3555 GCA_037442445.1 Planctomycetaceae bacterium | reverse complement strand
CGGAACCCGCCCTGCGCGTTACATTCCTGGCCATGGACCACGGCTGTGCGGTCCTCATGCGATTGCCGGGGGGTGCCAGCGTGCTTTACGACGCGGGCCGTCTGCTTGCCCCCGACGCTGCCGTGCGCTCGGCGTCGGCCGCCTTGTGGGATCAAGGCGTAACCCGCATCGACGCCGTCATCCTCTCTCACGCCGATGCCGACCACTTCAACGCCGTGCCGGGATTGCTCGAGCGGTTCGCGGTAAAGGCGGTATTCGTGCCGGAACAGATGTTCGGGCGGAGCGACCCGGCCGTGGCGTACCTCGAAGCAGCGCTCACGCGCCGGCGGGTTCCCGTGCACCGAATCGCGGCCGGTGCCGTGTTCGAAGACCGTGCAGGGTGCCGCATCGAGGTGCTGCACCCCCCGGAAGGCGCGGATTTCGGTTCGGACAATGCCAACGCCCTGGTGCTGGCGGTCGAGTACCGGGGCCGCCGTGTTCTACTTACGGGTGATATTAGCCCACCCGGGTTATCCCATTTGTTGGCTCACCGGGTTCCACCGTGTACCGTGCTGCTTGCCCCGCATCACGGCAGCCAAAACAGCGACCCCCCAGGGCTGGTGGAATGGTGCAGGCCGGAACTCGTGGTAATCAGCGGCAGCCGGCGGTTTGGCGGTGGGCAGCCGAAGGGTGCCTACGCGTCGGCCGGTGTCAAGGTGCTGCACACGGCCCACGACGGGGCAGTCTTCGTCCAGGTGGATCGCCGGGGGCACTGGAGCGCCTGGGCGTTTGTAACCCCTGGCCTGTAAAGGCATTTGCGCGTTACTCTATGCCGTGTGTGGCGGCCTGGAAAGCGGGTTGCGGGGGCCGCTTTCCACACTTCTGGGTGGGATGTGCTTTAGGGCAGCAAAGGGTTTCCGTTGCCAAGCTGCCGGGGCCCCGTTGCAAAACGGAGCAAAGCTGATACACTTATGTCTTTGGTTGAGTGTAGGTAGGTTCAGTTATCGTCCTCTGGACAATGGTGGGAGGGACGTGCTTCGGGCGGAGCACCACGACACGCGGGACTTGAGGAATTGCAGTAGCCGATGATCATCACCAGAGAGCGGAAGCAGGAGATCATTGGTGCGTTTCGGCGCAATGCGAACGACACCGGCTCCTCGGAAGTGCAGATTGCCCTGTTGACGCATCGCATCAACGCCCTGACCGAGCACTTGCGGACCCATAAGAAGGACTACGCCAGTCGCCGCGGGCTGTTGATGCTGGTCAGCCGCCGCCGCAGTCTGTTGGACTACCTCAAGCGGGTCAGCCCCCAGCGCTATCTGGACGTTATCCAGCGGCTGGAAATCCGCAAGTGACCATGCTTTAGTCCGCCGCGTGGGGTACTGCCTGGGCGCGGAACCCGCATGCTGGATGGCACGAGAAGTCGCATGCCGTGTCGTGGCTGCGGGCAGGCATGCCCGCGGCTTTGCGGGGTCGTGGGGCCCCGCTCTAGCGCGCCCTCTTGCGGATGTACCAGGGACGGGCAATTCAGGGGAAGGTAGGATCAGCTTTGAAAGTACGTGTCGAAAAACGGATCGGGGCGCAGACTCTTTGGATTGAGACCGGAGAGCTGGCAAAGCAAGCCGCGGGCAGTTGCCTGGTCGGGTATGGCGAGACGGTGGTGCTGGTGGCCGCCACGCTCGGTCCGCCGCGGCCGGGAATCGATTTCTTCCCGCTGACCTGCGATTATCGCGAGCGGGTGGCAGCCGCCGGGCGCTTCCCCGGCGGCTTCATGAAGCGCGAGGGTCGCCCCACGCAGAAAGAGATTCTCACCTCGCGGCTTATCGACCGGCCCCTGCGCCCGCAATTCCCCGAATGGTTCCGCGACGAAGTGCAGGTGCAGGCCTTCGTGCTGGCCAGCGATCGCCAGATCGATGGCGACGTGCTGGCCATGATCGGGGCCTCGGCCTCGTTGTCCCTCTCGCCGGCCCCCTTCCAGGGGCCCATGGGGGCGGTTCGGCTGGGATATGTGGACGGCCGGTTCATCCCCTTCCCTACCCAGGACCAGCTCGAGGAAACCTGGTGGTGGCCGGGCTGCCCAATTCGGTGGCCATGATCGAGGGCTTCGCCCGGGAGCTGCCCGAGGACCTGATGGTCGAGGCCATCATGACGGCCCAAGAGTTCGCCCGGCAGGTGTGCGAACTCCAGCAGGAGTTGATCGAACGGGTCAAACCGGCCAAAGCCGAGTATCCGCCTCCGGAGCCGGACCGGCTGTACGACCGGCTGCGCGAGTCCTACTACGAGGCGTTTTGCGAGGCCAAGCGCACGCCGGGCAAGCAGGCGCGGGCCGAGGCGGTCGAGGCGCTTAAGGCCAAAGCCCTGGCCGAGGTCATCCCCGACCCCCTGGCCGAAGGCGCCCTCACCCTGGAGGCGTTCGAGCGTTCGTGGAAGGCCCTGGAGCGGCGCGTGGTGCGCGACCTGATCCTTTCGGGGACCCGGCCCGATGGACGCTCGCCCACCCAGCTCCGCGAGGTTGTCTGCAAGGTGGATGTGCTGCCGCGGGTGCACGGCTCGGCGCTGTTCCAGCGGGGCGAGACCCAGGCGATGATCACGGTCACCCTGGGCACCCCCCGCGACGAGCAGAAGGTCGATGGCCTCATGGAAGAATACACCAAGAAGTTCATGCTCGATTACTATTTCCCGCCGTTTTGCGTGGGCGAGGTGCGGCCCATCCGCGGCCCGGGGCGGCGGGAGATCGGCCACGGCGCCCTGGCCGAACGCAGCGTCAAGTCCGTGTTGCCCGACCCCGAAGAGTTCCCCTACACCCTGGAGTCCAACGGCTCCAGTTCCATGGCCACGGTGTGCGGGGCCACGCTGGGCCTGATGGCCGCCGGAGTCCCCATCAGCAATCCGGTGGCGGGCATCTCTATCGGCCTGGTGAAAGAGGGCGACCGCTACCTGCTGTTGACCGACATCATCGGCGACGAGGACCACCACGGCGACATGGATTTCAAAGTGGCGGGCACGCAGAACGGGGTGACGGGCATCCAGTTGGACCTGAAGATCCGGGGCATTACCGAGGAGATCATCCGCGGCACGCTCCAGCAGGCCCGGCAGGCCCGCATCGAAATCCTCCGCAAGATGCTCACCGCCATCCCGCGGCCCCGGGCCGATATCTCCCCCTATGCCCCGCGCCTGCTCCAGACGAAGATCGATCCGGAGAAGATCGGGCTGTTGATCGGCCCCGGCGGAAAGACCATCCGCTCCATCCAGGACGCCACCGGCGCGATGATCGACGTGGCCGACGATGGCACCGTCACCGTCGCCTGCGACACCATGGAAGGCGCCCGCGCCGCGATGGACCAGGTGCTGGGGCTGACCGCCTCGGTCGAGCTGGGCAAGATCTACAACGGCCGGGTGACCAGCATCAAGGATTTCGGGGCCTTTGTGGAGATCCTGCCGGGCAAGGACGGGCTGTGCCACATCAGCGAATTGGCCGACGGCTATGTGGAGAACGTCAGCGACGTGTGCAAGGTGGGCGACCCGATGCGGGTCAAGGTGATCGCCATCGACGAGCAGGACCGGGTCAAACTCAGC
>JBBIQF010000012.1:0-3676 GCA_037442445.1 Planctomycetaceae bacterium | reverse complement strand
CCTCTTGGACCTGTACAAGGACCGGACCGAATCGAGCGGGCCAACCGCCGAGTGCCTGGAACTGGCCCGCCGGCAGCGAGACCGTTTGCGCCGGCAGCTCGAAGGCGTGGCTGCCGACACGCTAAGCGAGTTGGAAGTCCGCCTTTCGCGGGCCGAGGAGTTGCGGCCCAAGGACCCCAGCGCTGCGGCCGCCATCTGCCGCGCGGTGATCCTGTTGTACCAGGATAAGCCCTGGGCTGCCGAAGCGGTCCGCAAGGCCCAGCAAATCCTGGCCGCCGCCGAAGGTGCAACTTCAACTGCCGACGATGCCGCCCCCGCCGCCGGCAAGTCGCCGTCCAAGTGAGATCGGCTTGCCGGGCGGCGTATCCCGCCCGCACGATTGGCCACGCCCCGCATCCTGCTTTTTCCACCCGCAACCAGGAGCCGCCGATGCCGCTTGATGCTCGTGCCCCGCACGCCGGATTTGCCAGACAAAAAGTACGTTTGGATCGCCGCCGCTTCTTGCTGGAAGCGGCCGCAGGGGCCGCGGCGGTTGCCGGCCGCGCGCTGCGGTGGGCTTCTGCCGCCCAGGGCACCGGCCCCGCCCTGCCCCGGGTGGACCTCCATGTGCACTTGGACCGTAGCACCATCGAAAAGGTGGCCGCCCTGGGTCGCGAGCGCCAAGTTCATTTGGGCATCGTCGAGCACGCCGGTACCAAAGAGAACCAGTATCCGGTGGTGCTTTCCAGCGATGCCGAGTTGGCGGCCTGGCTGGCCCGGCTGGAGGGCAAAGGGGTGTATCGCGGCATCCAGGCCGAATGGACCGACTGGATGGGGTGCTTCTCGCGCGAAATGCTCGGCCGGCTGGATTACGTGCTGACCGATGCGATGACGTTTCCGGGCAAGGACGGCCGGCGCGTGAAGCTCTGGGAGGCGGACGCGGCCCAACGCGTGGATTTCTCCGACGCCCAGGCCTTCATGGATCGCTACGTGGCCTGGCATGTCGAGATCATCCAGCGCCAGCCTATCGATATTCTCGCGAACACCTCGTGGCTGCCGGCGGCGCTGGCCCCGCAGTACGACCGGCTGTGGACCCCTGCCCGGGTCCGGGCCATCGCCCAGGCAGCGGCCCGGCGAGGTGTGGCCTTGGAGATCAGCGGGGGATACCGCCTGCCGTCGCTGGGGTTTCTGCGGATCGCACGCCAGTGCGGGGTGAAGTTCGCCTTCGGCACCAACGGCCGCTATCCCAACATGGGCCGTATCGAATACTGCCTGGAGATGGCCCGCCAATTAGGTCTAGGCCCGGGCGATGTGTTTGTGCCCGCCGGCGTGCCTAGAGCGGCCAGAGAGGGCTAGGCGGCCCAGCGGTCCGCCGGCCTGCGGACATGGCACGACAGGGTTATAGCCCCGGCTTGCCCGCCGGCGTGGCCTCCTGGGCAAAATATTCCTCCAGCACCGCGCAGAGCTGGCGGCCGAAATCCATCCAGGCTTTAGCGCTGGGATGCTCTTGGAGCCCGGCGATCCAGTTGCAATTCAGTTCCAGGATGCAGGCGTCGATGTGGTAGCGCTCCAGGAGCCCCTCGCCGAAAGTCCCCGGGTTGCGGAACTTGGCCCCGGTGCTCCCCTCGGTAAACCACGTGTGCTTGCGGAGGAGCGATTCTAGGCGCTGCATCCGGGCGAGATACGCATCAAGTTCCGCCACCGGCGGCCGCGAGAGGTGCAACATGCCCGCCTCGTCGTTGTGGAAGTCGATGGCCAGCCGGGGCAGGCGATTCTGCCGGCGCATCTCATGGAGCCAGGTTTCCAGGGCGTGGTTTTCGGGGGCAAGGGCGGGATCGGCCGGCTGGTCCCAGTTGCGATTCAGATCACGCCCCAGCACGTTGAAGCGGGTCATGCCCCGGGCCACCCCATCTTTGTTGGCCATGGGCAGGGCGTAAACCACGTACTGTTTGCGGCAGCGCCGGGCCGCTGGATCGTCGCTGGCCAAGAAACGAAGCAGCCCCTCGAGGACCCAGTTGCCTCCCGGTTCCCAGGCATGGGCCCGGGCGCGGAAAAGCGCCGCATGGGCCGCCGCCGGGGCCCCCACGCGGATGATTTCCAGCGGCCGGCCCTCGACGGTCTTGCCGATGGGCGTGATTTCCACCTCCGGCCGGCCGCGAAGCTCTGAAAGCAGGCGGTCGAGGTCCGACAGCCGGTAAGGTTCCAGCCGCGCCAGGTACAAGCTGCCCGTCTCCAGGCGGACCTGGATCCGCAGCCGGTTGCCTTCGAGGAACTCGGTGGGAATGACCCGCCAGGCTTTGCCATCCTCGGAGATGTAGCAGATGCTTTTCTTCGATACGGGGCAGCCGGGCCGGCCGTTGTAAATGTTCTCGAACCCTTCGAGCACCAGGGTCACGTCGGTCTGCGGCGTGCCCTGGAGCTGGAAGTGCCAGTGGCCTGCGGCCCGGTTGGGCGAGTTCCGCTCGTAATCGTACAGCATCCGGATATGGACCACGCCATCAGGGCCGGTCTCCCATTGCAGGGGCGAGCCATTCTCGAAGGCGGTATAGATGAACGCGATAGGCGGTGCGGCCGGCACGGGCTTGGCAGCGGGTTCTTCGGCACAGCGGGCCGGCGCCGCCATGGCCAGGCCCGCGGCCAGGGCCCACAACCACCGCATACCGCCGAAAACCTGTGGGGCATTCACGGCAAGTTCCCTCCTTCGTGTGCTGGGTTTCTCTTGTGCTGGGGCATGTTGAATAACTCGCCTGGCGGCCAAAGAAGCACGGCATGGATGCAGGCCGCAGCGCGGCGGCAGGCCGCTATGGCCGGGCCGGTTTACTTGCGCCGCAGCAGCACGGCCCAGGCCAGTGCGCCGGCCTGGTCCTGCTGCCGGGTGTCGAACCGCGTGGTCTTCAGCCATTGGAACTCGAAGTCGGCCGAGAAATCCTTGCGCAACTGCTCTTCGGTGACCCGGGGTGGTCCTCCACTCCGCGGTTCGTTGGCGTTGCCCGCCAGGATCAGCACCCGGGTGCCCGGCCGCGAAAGCCGGCGCAGCGCCGCCACATACCCCGCGGCATTGCTTTGGCGCACCCCGTGGTAGCAACCGCGGTCGAAGATGAAGTCGGCCGGCTCCAGCCGGGGCGGTGCAAGCACATCGGCCAGCAGCCATCGGACCTTTACGCCCGCAGCCGCTGCCTTTTTCTCGGCCAGTGCCAGGGCCGTAGGCGCGATGTCGATGGCCGACACCTCGAACCCCTGCTGCGCCAGGTACACTGCGTTGGTCCCTGTACCGCAACCGAGTTCTACCGTTCGGCAGGGGGTGATGATCTTCGCCTGGACCACCTCGCGGAGGATACTATCGGGCCGGCCTACATCCCAGCCCGGCATCTGCCCGCCCCGGTAGGCCCGGTCCCACCGCTCCAACAACCCGATGCTCTCCGGGGCATAGGGCAAGACGCCAGCCGGCAGCAATCGCCGGGCTACCAAAGCGGTGCCATCGCTGGCGGCCACCTCCAGGTACGCGGGTCCCTGGACTTCTTCGGGCAGCCACACCGCAAAACGCCGTGTGCCCGCGGTGATGTGCAGTTCGACATGGCCGCCGGCCCGCGCGATACGGCACTGGGGTAATTGGCCCTCCTGGCCCCGCTGCACCGCCAGGACGTGCAGGAAATGGGCCCGCCCGGCCGGCTCCGCCGGGGCGATATCGATCCGCCAG
>JBBIQF010000011.1:0-3698 GCA_037442445.1 Planctomycetaceae bacterium | reverse complement strand
GGGCGATCAGTCCCAGCCAATAGCTGGCGTTTTGTTTGGCTTCGAGGATGATGGCCCGTTCCGGGGCCGAAAGCTGGCCGTGCAGGGCCAGTTCGCGTTCCGAGGGGCGGGCCATCTGGTAATAGTGCGAAGCGCTCGTTTCGCCCTGGAGTTTTCCGCGGAGGTGGAGCAGGCGAGCCTGCCCCAGGGGGGTGGCGGGGGGCGCTTCGCGGCGGCGTTCGGCGGTGGTCCGCCGGCGGCGTTCGACTTGTTCGCTCTGCGTGGGCGTGGCCTTGAGGAATAAGGGTGCGACCGGCTCTTCGACGAACGACGCCACCAGCCGGCCCTCGACCAGCGACGGCGCCTGGAACGGGGCAAAGGCTTGGGCTTGCCACTGGGCCAGGTCGGGCCCAAGGATCAGGCGCACCAGCAGTGTCTGGTACGGATGTGGCCACAGGCGCACCTCGCCCACGTGCTTGCAGGCTTTGAAGCGTTCGGCCTGGGCCGCCGGCGCAGCGCTGAGCACCATGCGGTCGTCGCCGCTGAGCTGCCCTTCGATCATTTTCATGCGAAGTGTCAGGTACGAGGGCGAGGCTTCCAAGAGCACCACGACCTTATCGAGCTGGCTAGCCTGCACGGGGTAAGGCTGCGCGGTGCTGAGGTCGAGCTGGCGAAGGATGGAGGGGTCGCGGGCGGCTTCGGCGAGGGTGGCGGGGCGAATCTCCAGCGCGCCGGACGCGGACCGTTTCACCCCGTCGCGGGCAGCGATGGGAAGGCCCAACTGGGTGTCGAAGAGGTAGATTTCGCCTTCGCTGAGCACGCCCACGGCCCAGGCGCGCGGCGGGCCGCCGGGGCTGGCCGCATCGGGCACCGCCAGCATGGCCGCGTCGATGCCTTGCTGCCGCGCCAGCAAGATGAACACCCACGCCCGTTCGGAGGCGGTCCCGCGTCCCAAGAACAGCGTCTCCAGCGGGTACTGGGGGACGCGGACCACGCCGCTCCCCGGGCGGGGCGAAGCCTCGAGTTGGATATTGCGCACGACCCAATCGAACAGGCGCCCGGCGCGGCTGATATCGTCGAACTCTTCGCCCCGGGCCCAGCGCGACAGGTCGCGGAAAAACACCGCCTCGCGCATCGCCGCCTGGTCCTGCGAATAGAACTGCTGCTGTTTGGCGCCGGCCAGGTATTCGAACTCGCCGTCCAACAGTTCCACGCGCTGGGCGAGGTCTTCGAAGCGGGCGCTGAGTTCGTTGAGCCGGTTTGCCAGGGCTTGCGGGTCCTCCTTCGAGCCAGTGGTGGCCGACAGGGCTTTCATGTCCTCTACGACCTGGCCAATGCGTTTGCCCGCCTCCTGGCAGTATGTTCCCAGGGCTTTGAGGCCGTCCAAGCCGGTCTTTTGTGCGCCGCTTGCGGCCAGGTCGGCCAGGGCGGCCAGCCCATCGGCCGCGGCCTTCAACTGGGGCTCCAGCCGGGCCAGGTCCGCGAACCCATACGGCTGGGCCAACGCCAGCAATTCCTTTTCCAAGCTGCGGAGTTGGGAAAGATCGCGCTGGCGGCCTGCCTCCGCAAAGCGCCGGGCCAGATCGCGGAGGTCGTCGCGCCCGGCCCGGTTGGCCGCGATCCGCAACCGCTCGGCCAGCGTATCGAGCACCCGCTCCAGCCCGACCAGTTCAACGTAATCGTGCATCCGGGGCAGGTCGGCCATCTGCTCCAGCAGGAAACGCACCTCGATGACCAGCTTGGTCGGCGGCGCCCCGCGCAGGAAACGCTGCGCGGTGTCTTCGAACTCGGCGACCAGTTCGGGCCATTTGTCCGCGTCCGGCCGCTTGACCAGCGACTCCAACCGCGTGGCCAACTCGGCCAGGCGCACGAACTCCTTCAGCCGCGAAGGGTCGTCCAACCACGAGGCCACGGCCAGCAGCTCTTTGAACTGGGCCTGGCGGGCTGGATCCTTTTGGCGTTTGAAAAACGCCTCGACGATCCGCGCTTCCACTTCTTCCCGCTGGGCAGCATCGCCCCCTTGGCGGACCGCGGCCTCGATCTCTTTGAGCACCTGTTCGTACCGCTGGCCCAAGGCCTCCAGGTCCTCCAGCTTCCGCCGCTGGCCCAGGGCCTCCAGGCGCTCGGGCGCGCGTTCCAATTGCCGGGCAATGGCCTTCAGTTCCAGAAGGGTCCGCGGCTCGGTCAACTGGTTGTGGATGGGGCGGATTCTGGACGCCAACTCGCCGAACACCTCGATCAGCGGCGCAGCCAACGCATCGACCTTCCAGTCCGGCGGCGGGCTCTGCTGGCGGACCCACTGGTCCAGCCGGTCCATGGCCTGAAGAAACGCCTCCTCCGAGTTGTACTCGTCCAGTTGGCTGATGGTCTGGATCGCATAGAGGAACGCCTCGTTGGTGCGGCGGTGCACATCCTCGGGATTGGCTTGCACCGGGCGCGCGGGCTGGGCCTTCCGGCAACCGCCGCACACCGCCAGCACCCCTAACAGAATCGCCAGCCCCAGGCAGGCCACTCTTCGGCACATAAGCCCCCGGGGCGCCAATGGCCCCCGGGCTTGGGGCGATGGCCCTTGACCGGGGCTGCCCCGGTCCGGCGCCCGGGTCGCCGCCACCGCCGATGGCCTTCTGCTTCCCCCCATTCGAGATCTGGGCACATCGTGCCCCAACCGCTGGGGACCTTGGAGGGTTGCGCTATCCGCAGGTCTTACCACAAGCTGCATCGCAGGACTCGCGAGTTCGCCAAAAAGGACCGGACTCAATCCACGCCGCCGCAGGGGGCAGCGGGTGGCCCGGCCGGTCCAACACCACTGCCCTCGATCGACCGAAGCGTCTGGTGGATTCGCACCAGTCGGGCCAGCATGGGCCCCATTTGGGCAAGCGGCACCATGTTCGGCCCGTCGCTGGGGGCCCGGTCCGGGTCGGGATGCGTTTCGAAGAATACCGCATCCGTACCGATGGCCACCGCTGCCCGCGCCAACGGCTCCACCATCCGCCGGTTGCCCCCGCTGGCCGACCCCAGTCCCCCAGGCTCCTGCACGCTGTGCGTGGCGTCGAAAACCACCGGCACGCCCAAGGCCTGCATCTGGGGGATGGACCGAAAATCGTTGACCAGCCGGCCATACCCGAAAAACGTCCCTCGCTCGCCCAAAAGGATGTCGTGGCAGCCGCCCCCTTCCAGCTTGGCCACCACGTGTGCCATATCGCCGGGCGCAAGGAACTGCCCTTTCTTGACATGCACGGGCCGGCCGGTCCGCGCCGCGGCCAAAAGCAGGTCTGTCTGCCGGCAAAGAAACGCGGGCACCTGGATGAGGTCGCACACCTCGCCCACCGCTGCGGCTTGATAACTCTCGTGAATATCGGTCGTCACCGGCAGGCCGGTCGCCTCCCGGACCCGGGCCAAAATGGCCAGCCCACGCTCTAACCCCGGCCCGCGAAACGACCCCAGGCTGGTCCGGTTGGCCTTGTCGAACGACGCCTTGAAAACCAGCGGCACCCCAATCCTCTGCGACACCTCCGCCAGATGCCGCGCAATCTCCACAACCAGCCCTTCCTCCTCGATCACGCACGGCCCGGCGATGACCAACAACGGCTGGCCCCGGCCGCAGCGGTACGGTCCGATGGTGGCAGGATTGTTCGGCACGGGCGTTGGTTGCTCCTTGTTCTGCCCCAACGGTACCTATTGCCGCCCGCTTACGGAACCGCCTTCAAAGACCGATGTTC
>JBBIQF010000010.1:0-4068 GCA_037442445.1 Planctomycetaceae bacterium | reverse complement strand
GCTCGGGATTGGAAATATGGTCGGGCACGTTGGGGAAGTCGGGGTGCGGCTCGGCATGGGGGGCGTACAGCTCGACATCCTGGAACCCTGCCGCAGCAAGCGCCGGCAGCACGGCCGAGGCACCCACGCCGTGCAGGGGCGAATAGATGATCCGCAGCTTTCGCGGGCCGGGGCGGCTTTGGGCCACCACCGCCCGAATGTAGGCTGCATCGACCTCCTCCTGGCAGAAGACCACCCGGCCAGAGGCCACCGCCTCGGCAAACGGCACGCGGCGGATATCGGTCACTCCCATCACCCGCTCGATCACCCCGTGATCGTGCGGCGGCAAGAGCTGGCCCCCGGTGGCCCAGTACACCTTGATGGCGTTGTCGGTGGGCGGGTTGTGGCTGGCCGTGATCATGATCCCGCACACGCACTGCTTGTACCGCACGGCAAACGACAACTCCGGGGTGCTCCGGTAGCCGTCCAGGAAGTACACCTGGAAGCCGTTGGCCACCATCACCTCGCTGCACAGCTCGGCGAACTCCCGCGAGCGGTGCCGCGTGTCGTAGGCCACCGCGCACCGCAGCTCACGGTTGGCGAACTGCTCTTTGACGTATTCGGCCAGGCCCTGGGCGCTTTCGCCCATGGTGCGGTCGTTGATGGCATTGGTGCCGATCGGATACAGCCGCCCCCGCCGCCCCCCGGTGCCGAAGGGGACGATCGTCCAGAACACGTCGTCCAGAATCTTCCACTGCTCTTTGCGCACATGGTCGGCGACCAGGGGGGCATACGGCGCATAGCGCGGCTGGGTGAGCCAGGTGCGGATATGCTCGACGGCTCCGCGCGAAAGCTTCCCCTGGGCTGCCGCCTGTTCGACCATCGCCAACGCATCGTCAAAGCCACCCGTGCTCATTCCGAAACCCTCCTTCGATAAACCTTGCCGCTCATTCTGCCGCACGACGGTCCCGGCGCGAAGGGGCACTCGTGCCGGAGCCCAAACAACGCCAACGCAGGGCAGAGGGCCAAAAGCAAAGAGCAGCGGACGGCCAGCAGAGGGCCAGCGGCGGCAGGCGTGGCGGCGGGTGCGCCGGTGCCATCTGCCAGAGCCCGCGAGGCCCCTCGACCTGCTGCCCTTCGATGGAAAGAAACGGGTTCGCAACCCGAACGCCTTGGTGACTCCTCGCTGCTGCCCCGCCGCCCGGCGCCCCAACTGCGGCGCCGGCCACATCGAAGCGGGCGGGCTGCCGCGCTTGCCGCGTCAAGGCCGCGGCGGCAATGCCGCCTTCCAGCCCTGCTTGAGCAAGTCGGCCATCTCGCGGCGGGCGGCCTGATAGGCCGGGTCGTCGGCCACGTTGACCGTCTCCCAGGGGTCCTTCTCCAGGTCGTATAGCGCCACGCGGACCGGGCCTTTTTTCAGCTCCAGGTAGCTGTACTTGCGGGTGCGGACCATCTGGCCGCCATCGCCGTCGACCATGAACACGGCCGTCTTCCACGGCTGCTCCGGGTTGCGCAAGAGGGGGACGAAGCTTGTGCCCTCGAGATTGTCGGGCAGCTTGAGGCCCACCAGTTCGCCCAGCGTGGGGACCAGGTCCACGAACTCCACGAACTGCCGGCACACCTTGCCGTTGCCCGGCATGCCCGGCACCCGGACAATCAGCGGTACGCGCCGCGTGGCTTCGAGCATCGAATACTTCGACCAGCACCCGTGGTCGCCCAGATGGAACCCGTGGTCGCCCAGGAAAATGACGATGGTGTTGTCGGCCAGGCCCTCCTGTTCCAGGGCGTCGAGGATCATTCCCACATTCTCATCGACGAAGGTTACGCAGGCGTAGTACGCGGCGATGGCCTCCTTGGCCTGGCGCCGGGTGGGCTGCCCCTTCATGAAGATATCGGGGTTACCCCCCGTGGCCCGCTGCATGTAGGGAAAGCCCCGCAACTGCTCGACCGGGGCGGGCGGGTCCGGGATTTTGTCCGGGTCGTACATGGCGATGTACTGTTTGGGGGCGACCAGCGGCGTATGCGGGCGCGACTGCGACACCGCCAGGAAGAACTGCTGCTTGGTTCGGGCGAACTCCTTCAGCAGGGCGACTGCGGTGGCGGCCATGCGGTAGTCGTGCTCCTGTTGGCGCGTAAGGCCGCTATCGCCGTAACGGTCCGAATGCCGCGCCCGCCATTGGCGGTACTCCTTGCTGCTCTGGTCCTTGGGCGGCACGTCGCGAAGCGCCTTGGGCAAAGGCGGGAACGTGAGCACCGGCGGCGGGCCTTTCCACCCTTTGGGCCGGCCATACATCTCGATGCGGTCGAACGTGGCCAACTGCCGCTCGGCATAGTCGAGCCGATGGAATAACTTGCCGATCACGGCCGTATAAAAGCCCCGTGCCTTGAGCATTTCGGGCAACGTGGGGATGCCCGGGGGCAAATGCTCGTCCATCACGTCGCCATTGGAAAGGACGCGGGTGCTCAGCGGCCGAAGCCCGGTCAAGAACGAAGTCCGCGTGGGATTGCAGCACACGGCCTGGCAATACGCCGAGTCGAATCGGACGGCCGTCGCGGCAAACCGGTCGACGTGCGGCGTCTTGCAGATCGTGTTGCCGTAACACCCGAAGACGCTGGCGTTGCAGTCCTCGATGTTGATGAACAGGATGTTCATTTTGGAGGTATCGGGCAGGCCGGCCGACCCGGCGGCTGCCAGCACCGTCGCGACAACCCAGACACACGCAGACATGGCGATTCCTCCTTTTTTGAGACGACCCTGTTTCAGGCAACTCCCCCGGCCGACTTCATGCCACGTGACAACCAGGCAGCATCGGCCGGGGCCGCAAGGCTGTTTCCGCGATTGCCGCGGCCTGGAAACCCGGTCCTTTGGGCCTTGGGGTAACCGTTCACGGCCCGGGGCCTTCCGGATGCTCAAGGGGAAGTAGGGTACGGGGTGCGGCGAGTATCGCAGCGCGGCGGACGCGACGGAGCGCGTCCCTCCAGGGTGGAGGGCCACGCTCTGTCGTGGCCTAGGCATTGCGTGTTGCCCGGTGACGTCCCGGACTGTGGACGGTTACGGCCTTGGGCTACCGCGGCACCGGTAGCCTAACCCGCCCCCGGTTGCCGGTCAACGAGGGCCGGTCCGCGATTCGTTGGAGCAACGGCCGGTCGGGAGCCGGAAGAATGCCCGGACACAGGCGGGGGTGTAGCGGCCGAGCCAGGCCATCGCGGCGTCTCTTGCCCGGACGTTCCGCGCCTGGTGGGCGAGCTTGGCTGCCCAGCGAAAACCTCTTGGCGGTCCCCCGGCCGGGGGCGTGTGAAAATAGGAAATCTGGCGAAGATGACCAATATCCGGCGCCGGTCTCAAGGGGCCTTGAATCCTGGCGAGGGAGGCGATTTTCGCCGCGCCTTGCTTGACTTGGCCGGAGATCCGCGCGAAAAAGGTAACGGGGACGTCGTGCTTCTGGCTGGGCTGTCTGTGATTCGTCCGCGGTAGGCGGGCTGCGCGGAGGCAGTCGGCTTGATAGAGTGGCAGGATGCTCTGGCCATCGCCTTTGGGGAGGCATGGGTGGGCGCCAGGCGTTGGTTTCGCCGGGGCTGGGCTATGCCACGCATAAGCCGCCGAACGGTTGCGCACTGGTTTGCGATCGCCGGCCGCACCGTGGGCGTTGCGCTTTTCGGCAGCGAGGCGAAGCGGATGTTGGCGAGGCCAGCTAACGGTACGGGGGATGGGCAATGGTCTGGCACAGAATGGGGATTGTGGTCCTGGTCATAAGCACCGCCGTACCAGGAAAAACGGGCAGTGCGGCAAGCACCGGGCCTGCATCGGCGCCAGCCGACCTCACGGCGATCACCGAGGCCCTGGAGAAGCGCCAGGCGCGGGTGAAAACCGCGGTGGTCGAACGGACCGTAACCCAAAGCTACTCGCGGCACAGCATGAGTGACGACCAGGGCCGGCGTTTCCCCGACCGCGAGACGGTGGTGGAAAAGCGCTACCTCTTGATGCTTGACGGCGAGAAGACCCGCCAGGAGTCGTGGGGCAAACAGTGGTTCATCAACGACTACACACTCAAAGACCAGCACGAAATATGGACCAGCGATGAGAACGTG
>JBBIQF010000009.1:0-4328 GCA_037442445.1 Planctomycetaceae bacterium | reverse complement strand
CGGTGTGGCTGGGCCAGCGCGGGGTGGCGTACAGGCCGATGCTCGGATCCACCGGGCCGGGATAGCCCAGTTGGAACTGGTGGTAGATCGGGCTGATGCGCGTGGCGGGAACGCCCCAACGCCATTTGGTCTGGTACTCGGCCGTGGGCGGAACCACCAGCGCCACCGGCGAACCCCAAGCGGCGTGATAATACGGCCCGTGCCAGGGGGTACATGCGGCGGCTCGTCGGGCCGCTTCCCGCGGACGCTCCCAGGCGGCCGCAGGGGTCGTCAGGCAGGCGAAAGTGGCCAGGCCCACCAGGCTGGTTATCAACACCTGTCTCATGGCTTGCGGTTCCTCGAATCAGTAGGGCATGCCAAAGGTGGAGAACAAAGCGGGCATGCCGGGCCAGCGGTTCCACACCACCCGGGCCCGCGACCGGGTCCCATCGCTATTGCGGTGCACGTACACCCGGCGATGCGAATACAGGAACTCCTGCGGCGCCAGGGGAGGATAGGTGACGTACGTCCGGCCGACCACCGGAGGGGTGGGGCGGGGCGACGGATACAACTGGGCGGGCACCGCCCCAGGCCCATTCACATAATATTTGAATGCCGGCGGTGCCGGGGCCTGCGCCGCGGCATCCTCGGGCAACGGCGCTTGAGGACTATTGCCGCCAGCACGGCTTTCGGCTGCCACAAGAGCTGCCGCCAATGCGACAGCCATGGCCAACATCGAAACGGGTGTGCGAACCATCCGTGGCCTCCTTTCGGGTGAGCGTAGGGCGACGCACGGCGGGCCGCCAGGCCAGGCGGCCGGTCCGACCCGCACAAACGGGCGTGGCAAGGGCACCGGGACCCTCGGCCCGACGGGTACGTCGCGCCTCAAAAGAATCGTCGGCCAGAAGGCGCCGTGCAGGTGAGTCTTTGTCGAGCGGTTGCGCAGCGGGGTTGCGGCCGGCCCGAGACGAGCCGGCCGATAGAGTCGCCGCAACCCCGTACACTCGATGCGATCGCTACAGTTTCACGGGAATGGCGATTGCCGAAGGACGAAGATCGATTCTCCGGAAGCAGGCCCGTTTACGGGCCTTTCCTTCCAAAGGCCGCCGGTAGGCCCGGCCTTAAGGCCGGGTTCGACGGCGCGGGCTTGCGATTTTCTCTTGCCTTGCGGTCAGCCCCCTTAAGGGGGCTCGTCTGCCCGTTGAGCCTCTAGTGCGGCAGCGGCGCGGTGAGCGCCGGTCCAGCTCCCTCGCGATCGCGTATGGAGGCCCGTTAACGGGCCTGACATAGGGAGCCTCGACAAGACAAGACTAGGGAGCTATCGAGGGATGGCCTACCCCACCCGGCGTGAACGCCGGGCCTACGGCCCGCCTGCGGCGGCAAACGCCCGTAAACGGGCGTCGGTCAACGGCCAATCCCACCGGGCCCTTACGGGCCCGGCTCAGAAGGGCCGGGCGATAGCGCTTCCGGCTCGGAGGGAACGGGCACCGCTGATTGCGGCTCAGACCAAGCGACTACCAGGGATGGCAGCTTAAGTCTGGTCATTGGCGCCCAAGCAGCTTCTCGTAGTCGCCATGCGACCCAATCCAAAACCAGATCAGGTCACTCCCGTCCTCGACCGCCAGCGCCCGGTGGTGCAAGCCAATGCGGACGGACCAGAAACGTCCCACCTTCTTCAGACGGAGGGACGGGTGGTGGGGGTCCTGGCGGAGGAGGGCGATGCACTTGTCGGCGAGCCGCTGGATATCCTCCGGGGCATCGCGATAGCATTGCCAAAAGCGGGCGGTCGCGCGGTGTCTCACAGGCCCACACACCGCCCTTTGCGACAATCCTCGACCGCCTCCTGGGCAAGTTGGTCCAGCCGGCCCGCGGCCACATCCTCCTCGAACTCGCGGTCCCACACGGTGGCGTCAAACTCCGCGAACCAGGCGCGAAAAGCCGCCAACTCCTCGGCCGGAAGCCGGCGTATAGCCTCCTGGATTTCCTCGATCGTATGCATATCTGTAGCCTAGTTGATCCAACGCAAGGAGGCAATCCCTCGTTGCCTAAGAAACATCGGGTTTGGGCGTTCGGTAGGCATTCGTCGTTTGGAGTTGGTCCTCTCGGCGAATGCCGGGCGCCAGCCATTCCGGCTCAGAAAGCCAGGCGATCGCGCTTACGGCTCGGAGGGCCCGCTCGGTTACGGCTCGTCGTACACCCGGATTTCGCACACGCCCATCTCGCCCGCGGCCTTCTCGATCACCAGGCGCAGGCGGTCGGCTTTGGTGCGCTCAAAGGCGACGACCCGCCGGCGCTGGGCATTATCTCGGACCGCAGCCACGGTCTTCCACCCGGTACCGGAGGGAACCTCCAGGCGGAAATCCACCGCCCGGTCGGCCTTGGTCTGGAAGGACACGTGCACGGTGTTGAAGGGCACTTCCCGGCCGAAGTCCAGCGCCACCCATTGCGGCAAAGGCTGTTTGGGGTCGGGGCGCCAGGCGTTGGGCCAGCCGCGGATGGCCCGGGCGAACCCGTTGTTGACGTTCGCCGCGGCGAACATGGTTTCCCGGGGCGGAAGCTGGGCCAGCCGAGGCTCCTCCAGCGCGGGCCCCGGTGTGATGCGGATGGTGTAGCACTCGGGCATTCGCTGCCATCCTTTGGCGTTGCGGTAGGCGCGGGCGGTGTCCGGCGGGGCGCGATCGAACAGCGACCAGCCCACGCCCTCGGCCGGCGGCAACCAAACGTAGTAATAGCCGGGCTTCACCTCGGCCTGAAGCGGAAACTCGACCCACCCCCGGCTGTGGGGCGGCACGGTGGCGGTGGCCTGGGCCAGGTCGGTATTGGCCGTGAAATCGCCCAACGCCGATGCGGGGCGCAGCGCCGCAGTCAGCCGGGCCGGCTTGGAGCTGTCCGATACGAGGTGCAGGGCTATTTTTTCCACCCGCGGGCCGGGGTGCTTGAACATCACCGCGCGGGGGCAGTTCAGCGGGTGGACAGTCAGGCGTGGCGGTTTGAGGGCCTCGGGCGGGGCGGTGCTGGACGCCGATGCCTTGGCCCCCAAGGCCAGGTCGCGGGGATCGGTATTGGGCAGGTCGATCAAGTAGCAGCCGTCCTTGAGCAACTGCTGCTGGAGTTCGCCGATGTAGCTCTGGAGCAGGCCGCGGGGCGTGGTGTTGCGGCGCTTGCAGATGCCCGCCGCCGTGCCCACCGCCTGCCCCTGAAGCCCGCAGGTGATCATCACCCGGGTGGCTCCCAGCGCCACGTGGCTGACGGAGATGCAGCGGCCGGCCATCATCAGGTTCTGGATGTCCTTGCTGTAGAGCGAGCGGAAGGGCACCGAAAACTTCACTTTGTGCGAGAACTCGGCCGGCGGGCCGGGGTCGTAGAATCCTCGCGGCGGATGCAGGTCCACACCCCAGCCCCCGTAGGAGACGCGATCGAAAAACAGCGTCTGGCCGGCGATGTCGTGCTCGGTCATCACATAATCGCCCAGCAGGCGGCGGGACTCGCGCTTGCCCACCACGTGGCTGACCCAGGTCAGCGCGTAGTTGCGGGCTTGCTGGCGGAGCTTGGGGCAATGGTTCTTGGCGTGATCCCACATGCCCCAGATGATCCGCAGCAGCTCGTCGCGGATTTCTTCGGCATCGTCATAGGTGTTGCGCATGCCGCCGTACTCGATGACCCACTGCCAGCCGCCGAACTGGAGCTGCGGGTGCCGGCCGGGGCCGAAATCTTCGCACCGCGGGAACCGATGGGCCCACTCGGGGGCGGCGAACGGAACCGGCTGGGCACGCAGCTCGGTGGCGTAGCGCAGGGTGCCGCCCATGGTATGGCTATCGCCCTGTTCCGGGGCCAGCGACTCGTTGTACATCGAGCGGGGCTCGCGGCCGTGGCGGTACTCGGCCCCGGCCCAGACGCCGATGGCCCCGTCGCCCGTGCAGTCGATGAAAAGCGCCCCCTCAAACCGCAGCCTCTGCTTGGTCTTCACGCCGAGGGCCAACACGGCCGCGATCCGGTCCTTGCGCGCCATCTCCACGCCGGTGGCATGGGTATCGAGGAACAATTCCAGATTGGGCTCGGCCTGGGCGAGTTTCAGCAGGCGTTCGGAATAGCCCTCCTCGGAGCCGCGGACCTCCTCGATGATGCCCCCTTCGCCGGGGTCCAACGGCTCGCGGGTGGTATCGCCTTGCGGGGCGACGAGGATTTCGGTACTGGCGTTGCCTCCCAGCACGGGCCGGTTCTGGATCAAGGCCGTCTTGCAGCCCATGCGGGCCGAGGCGACCGCGGCGAACGTGCCGGCCAACCCGCCGCCGACCACCACCGTGTCGTAGGGCCCCAAGGGCTTGATCTGCCGGCTGACGCCGCCATGG
>JBBIQF010000008.1:0-4347 GCA_037442445.1 Planctomycetaceae bacterium | reverse complement strand
CGGACGCTCCGCCGCAGCACCTCGAAACCTTCGACCTCGGCAATGCAGAGGGTCAGGCGGTCGGCGATCTGCTCGGGCGGCAGGTCGGCCAGGTCCACAAAATCCGAAAGCCAGTCCAGCGAAATCTTCACGAAGAACTCCAATACGCAACAAGGTGCGGCGGGCCGGGCGGACTGTCGCGCCGCGCCGCGGGCCTCATACCGCCGCTGGGAATTGCTCGTAGAACCGGATGTCGCCCGCGTTCATCAAGCGGATATCCGGAATGCCGTACTTCATCATCGCCATCCGGGTCAGCCCCAGGCCGAAAGCGAACCCGCTGTACACCGCCGGGTCCACCCGGCCGAACTCCAAGACCCGCGGATGGACCAGGCCGCACGGAATCAGCTCGATCCACCCGCTCTGTTTGCACGTGCCGCACCCCGCCCCGCCGCAGAGCAGGCACTGGACATCGAGTTCGAAACCCGGCTCGACGAACGGGAAGAAGCCCGGGCGCAGGCGGACCGTTACCTCCCGGCCGAAAATCCGGGCCAAGAGGGCTTTCATGACCGCGATCAGGTTGGCCACCGAAATCGCCCGGTCCACCATCAGGCCTTCGAGCTGGTAGAAGGTGTTCTCGTGGCTGGCATCGATGGCCTCGTAACGGAAGCAGCGGCCGGGGAAGATGGCCCGCAACGGCGCACCAAACCGCTCTAACGCCCGCACTTGATTGGCCGAGGTATGCGTGCGCAGCAGCATCCCGTTGGCCAGCCAATAGGTATCCTGCATGTCGCGGGCCGGGTGGTCCGGCGGAATGTTTAGCGCGTCGAAATTGTAGTATTCCAGCTCCACCTCGAATCCGCCCAGCACCATGAACCCCATCGACTGGAAGACATCCTCCAGCTCCATCTGCACCAGGGCGATGGGATGGATGGCGCCCAGGCGGCGGCTGGTGCCCGGCAGCGTCAGATCGAGCCGCTCGTGGGCCACCTCGGCCGGCCGGTCTGCCGCCGCTTCGGCCGCCCGGGCAAGCTGCTCCTCGGCAAACGCTTTCAGCTCGTTCAGCCTGCGCCCCAGCTCGCGCCGCTGGTCGGCCGGAAGGCGGCTGAAATCGGTCCTCTTCAACAATGTGGTGATGGCCCCCTTGCGCCCAAGGTAGCGGATGCGGACCTCTTCGATCTCTTTAGCGGTTTGGGCCCGGCCCAAGTCGGCCAGGAACTGCTGCCGGATTTCGTCCACAGGAAGACCTCCCGCCGGTTGCCACCGGCGCACCAGGGCTGGCCGCACCGCAGGCCGCGCAAGAGCCCAAGCCGTGGTGCTGCACGCCGGTCCCGCTGCCTGCCGCCACCCAGCCCGCCGAAAAATGGTCTCTATACCTGGCGCAAAAGCCAGTCGTCAAGGGATGCACAGTCGCAGCTTGCACGGTTGGTCGGTCTGCTCCTTCCGCTATGAAGCATGGGCGGGGCTTCGTCGGTTTGCCGGAGGCCAGTCGGGCCGGCGGCAACCCGCAGTACCCCGGCGCCCGAATTGCCGTCACGGCCCTCACGGCCGGCCGATCCGATTCCGAAACCTCGCCACTGAGCCCACCACGTAGGGGGACGGACACCGTAGCCAGCGGCAGGTAAGCTACAATTGGCTGATAGAAAGTTGGGCCGCAATGGCGCAACCAAAGTATCTGCCATGCCGGAGGTGCCGATGGAAAAAGCCGTCATCCTGGCCAGGGGACTGGGAACCCGCATGCGGCGGCGGGACGAGCAGGTATCACTGGAGCCTTCACAAGAAGTCGTTGCGGCCATGGGGGTTAAGGCAATGATCCCCGTGGGCCGGCCTTTTCTGGACTACGTGCTCTCGGCCCTGGCCGATGCCGGCTACCACCACGTCTGCCTGGTCGTGGCCCCCGACCACGACATCATTCGCCGGTACTATGACCAAGCGGGGGTGAGCCGGCTGTCGATCCACTACGCCGTGCAGCCGGAGCCCCGCGGCACGGCCGATGCCGTGCTTGCTGCCGAGGCCTTCGCCGGAGACGACCCCTTCCTGGTCATCAACTCGGACAATTATTACCCCCCCGAGGCGCTGGCCAGGCTCCGCCGCCTGAGCGGCTGTGCCACCGCCTTGTTTGAGGACGAGGCCATGTTCGCCCACAGCAACATCGCCCCCGAACGGATTCGGCAGTTCGCTGTGGGGCAGATCGACTCGGCCGGATGCTTGACCCGCATTGTGGAGAAACCCGACGAGGCGACCCTAGCCTCGTTGCCGCGACCTCTATGGATAAGCATGAACTGCTGGCGGTTCACCCGGCCAATCTTCGAGGCCTGCCGGAACATTCGCCCCTCGCCGCGGGGGGAATACGAGTTACCCGACGCGGTGCAGTACCTGATCGATGTACTGGGCCAGCCGGTGCGGGTGGTAAAAGTCCAAGCCGCCGTGTTCGATTTGACCAGCCGGCGAGACGTGGCGAGCATCGCTCCCAAGCTCGCCTCGGTCAGCGTGAGCCTGTAAGTCGCATCGGGCGGAAAAGATTGGGGCACCCGCGAGATGGGTTTTGGCATGCTTGGCTTCTTCGGCCAATAAGCGGGGCAAGATAGGTCATCTAGGGTGGCTACTGTGACGCGTGCTTGATGCGCTGGCTGGCGAGTCGCCGCTGGCGATTTGCTTCCAGTGGCAGATGGCGCCGCATAATGGATACAGGCGCAGTCAAACCGATACACAGCCGGCCGTCGCCTCGCACACGGCCGACGAACATTTAGCCACGAACAGGCGAATGGCGCGCCTTCTTCCGCTCCAAGATAGCGTCCCAAGCCTCGCTCCAAGCCCCGGTCGAGGGCGCCGCTTGGCACTGCTTTACGGCTGCGGCCATCGCAACAAATGCCGCGGGCCCCCCGGGGCTGAATCAGGCCAATCAGGCCGGCAAACTGCGTTGCGGCACGAGCGTTGCACCGGGGCAGTATTCTGAACGAGCGGACGGATCCAACATGCCCGAGTGTACCGCGGCAGTCCGCCCCTCAATCTTGCGAAAAGGAACAAGACGATGAAGCGCATCGGCCGAATCGCGATCGGGTTGGTTACTGCCGTGCTGGGAACCTCGGCCGCCCGAGCACAGGACTGGCTGGCCCTGGCCGGCCCCTACAGCCCAAGCCCAAGCCCCGCACCGGCCGCCTACACCACGTATGGCACCCCGGTATCGACCGGGCTGGTGACCGTGTATGCCGCGGGGCAAACCGCGGGCGTTCCCACAGGATGGACGGGCCCGGGGTGCCGGTCGGCGGCCTTGCAACCGGCGCCTTACACTGCTGCCTATGCGCCCGCTGCCTATGCCCCGATGGCGGTAACCTATCGTCCGGCGGTTACGGTCAACTACGTGCAACCCACGGTGGCCTACAGCCCGGTGCCCGCGGCCGTATATCCAGCGGCCTACGCCGCGCAGCCCGTTGCTGTGGGGCCACGGGTGTGGGTCAAACCCAAGGTGTACGTCGAGGGCCAACCGCTACGCAATCTGCTGCGGGCGATCACCCCGTAGGTTGGGTTGCTCGGATGCAGTGAGACAGGTGGAATTGCCGGGGGGCGTGGAGGACGCCCAAAATCGCAACGGCGCACGGCACGGCAATTCCGCCGCGGTTGCACGAAGGGTGGCATCCCACAACTGCCCGGGCTTGGGGGGCACGGCCGGAAGACCGTGCCCCAGCCCACCCGAAGTGCCCAGGCGAGTCACGCCACCCGTTGGGCGATGAAATCCACGGCCTCGCCCACGGTTTTCACAGCCAAGGCGGCGTCGTCCTCCAATTCGATGTCGAACTCTTGTTCGAACGCGGCCACCAGTTCGACCGACTGGGTGCTCTCGGCCCCCAGGTCGAATACGAAATGGCTCGATGGTTCGATCATACCCGAGTCGATCTTCAACACGCGGCAGATGACCTTTTTGACCCGTTGTTCGATCTCTTCTCGGTTCATGGCATCCTCGGAGTTGGAGTCCACGGGAGTTCGCTTGCCGGAGGGAAGGAAATGGCCCGCCGCACCCAGAGAACTTTCATGCCAGCCGAATGCGGGCATCGGCCACCTGGTGGCCAACCGGCGGCGGCGAGACCAGCAGAGGGTTGATGTCGAGTTCGGCGATTCGCGGGAAATCGGCCACCAGTTGGCCGACACGCACGATGCAGTCGGCGATGGCCTCGATATCGGCGGGTGGCTGGCCCCGGAATCCTTCCAAGAGGCGTGCGGCCCGCACGCGGCGGATCAGGCGCCCGGCGGCGATCGGCCCCAGGGGGGCCAGGGCGAAGCTGACCTCGCCCAAGAGTTCGACCAGCACCCCGCCCAGCCCGAACATCACGACCGGCCCGAACACCGGGTTCCGTTTGGCACCGACGATCAGTT
>JBBIQF010000007.1:0-4424 GCA_037442445.1 Planctomycetaceae bacterium | reverse complement strand
CCGGCCCGGCGGCCGCCACCTCGGGGGGCGGACCCACGTGGTGGGCCACGTCCAGATCGTCGATCCACACGTCGGTCACGCCCGGCCCGCCGTAAATGTTCAACAGCACCTGCTCCACATAGGCCTCGCGCGGATCGACCTGCGGTCCGAACTGGGCCCGCAGCACCCGCGTTTGCCGGGCCAGTAGCAGCGGTAGTTCCGCCACCCGAAGCTGTTGCCAACGCCCCACCGACGTGTAGCTGGACCCATGAAGGACGGTGGCCAGCGGGCGAAGTGTGCGGGGATCCGTACTCCGCGGCAATACCACCTGGACCGCCATCTGGATGCCCTGGCGGTCGGACTTGACCCACACGGTGGGCAGCAATTCGTCGATGATGCGGGGCCGGCCCACCGCGTGCCCAATGAACACTTCGGTCCCCCCGCTGGCAACGATCCGAACCCGCTCGCACCGCTGGCCCGAGTGGGCCTCGTCCGAAACGCGGCCATGGAACTCGACCCGGTACTGCGCATTGCCCCCCACCACCCGCCACGAGGGTTCGGGACCTTCGAAGCCCTCGTACCAGGCGTTGGGGGCCATAGCGGCCTGTTGGCCAGCGGCGGGGCCGGGCAGCACAAGTGTTGCCAACATGCCCGCGATGATCAACCGCCTCATGCGTGTTGCCTGAAATCAACGCCTTGGCCCGATCGAGCATCCGCCGTAACTGGCGGTTGTATCACCATTTGCGATGCCGTACCAGAGCAATTGGGGTGTTTTGGACACACCGGCGGCTCGCCCCCCAAGCCAGCCGCAGCCGCCCCAAAGATGCTCCTAAGTCGCTATTGGCCAACACGTTACAAAACGGCACGCAGGCCGCAGGCCTAGGCCGGCACGCAGGGTGCATAAACCCCCTGGTGAAGCAAGCCCCGAGGAATGCACCATGACCCATCCGCGACCGAACCATCCCGAAGCCCCTGCTGAATCGCCCGACGCCGTCCCCGCCGAAATCGCCGAGTTGGCTGCGGCGATCGCCGGCCTGCCGGAGGAGTATCGCGCGGGCCTGGACCCGATCCTGGCCCGGGTGATCGAGGGCATCCGCCGCCGCCGCCAAATCCTGACATTGGTGCAAGACGCACTCAGCCAGCTTCGGCTGGACATGAAATACCTGGTGTTCGATCTGGAAGCCACCCGGCGGGAACGCGACGAGTACCGCCGGAAGGTCGAAGGGGCTTAACATTCCCGGGGGGGCGGGGGTTGCAACTCCGGGCCGCTTGGCCTAAAGTAGCGTAGGGGTACTTGCGCGTAGCTCGCGTGTTGAGGCCAGCGTACCATTGTGGGGGCCTGGACCCGAACAGGCCCCCCCTTAACCCGATTCTGGGGCGACCTTTCGCGAGGGGGAACGAGCCGCATGGGGCTGACATCCGCTGACCAGATCGCGCGGCGCGCCATCGAGCTGGAACTGCTCACCGACCAGCAGGTCGAGCAGGTCCTGGGGTCGTTCAAAGGCCGGGAGCCGAGCGTCGCCGAGTTCGGCCAGGCCTTGATGGCCGCCGAACTCTTGACCCGTTACCAGTGGGATCGGCTCCTGGAGGGCGAGACCACCGGGTTTTTCTTTGGCGAGTACAAGGTGCAGTACCTGGTGGGCACCGGGACGTTTGCCCGCGTCTTCCGGGCAGTGCACCGCAACACCGGCCAGGTGGTGGCCCTGAAGGTGCTCCGGCAGCGGTTCTGCGAAATGCCGGCGCAGTACATGCTCTTCCTCCGCGAGGGCGAACTGGGCTGCACGTTGCGCCACCCCAACATCGTGGCCATCTACGAAGTCCATTCGTACCGCAACGTGCATTACCTGGTTATGGAGTTCGTCGAAGGGCACAGCCTCCGCGAGTTCATGAATATCCGCAAGGTGCTCGAGCCGCTGGAGGCTACGCGCCTAATGATCGACATCGCCAGCGGGTTGGACTACGCCTTCCAGCGGAACGTTACGCACCGCGACCTGAAGCTCAGCAACGTGCTGGTCTCGACGCGGGGACAGGCCAAGCTCGTGGATTTCGGGCTGGCCGGCATGGACGACGGCCTGGCCGAAAACGCCATCATCGAGATGCCCAACACCCGCACGGTCGATTACGCGGCACTGGAGCGGATTTGCGGTTCGGCCACCGAAGACCCGCGGAGCGATATCTATTTTGCCGGCTGCATCTATTACCACATGCTGTGCGGCAAACCGCCGCTGGCCGAGACCAGCGACCGCGCCCAGCGCATGAGCCGGCAGCGTTTCCTCAATGTGGTGCCGCTGGAGAATCTCGCCCCGCAACTGCCGCGACAGGTGATCAACATCGTCACCAAGGCCATGGCGCTGGACCCGGTGTACCGCTACCAGACCCCCCGCGAGATGCTGGCCGATCTGCACCGCGTGGCCATGCGCCTGGCCGATGAACAGGCGGGGCATCATCCGGGCGAGGCGGGCGCGCGGGAGCCCAGACCCCGGACCGTGATGGTCGTCGAGTCCAACGCCCGCATGCAGGAAATCCTCCGCGAAGGGCTCAAGAAGGCCGGCTACCGCGTGCTGTTGACCAGCGATCCCGAGCGGGCCTTCGAGCGGGCCCGCCAAGACCTGGGCGCTATGGACGGCATGCTCTTGAACGCCCAGGAGATCGGCCAGCCCGCCCTGGATGTGTTCAACCGCCTGGGCGAGGATCCCGACACCCGGGAACTGCCGTGCCTGTTGCTGTTGGACGAACCGCAGCACGCCTGGAAACAGCGGGCCTCGACCGCCGACCACCGCGTCGTCCTCTGTATGCCCATCACCATGCGCCAATTGCGTGCCGCTCTGGAAAAACTCGTGCCGGCACGCCAGGGCGATAGCGGCGTGTTCCAGACCTCGGCGCGATGAATTTCCCCGCGGCGTGAGTTCGCTACGGGCCTTGGCTGGCCGACAAACCGAGAAACTCATAGCGCCCCACCCAGTACCAAACCAAGCGCTCTGCGGACATCAAGTCGTCGGTCGCCCGCCCGCAGGCCCGTACCCAGGCGGTTGACATGCACGGCGGCGCCGGCTAAACACGGGCAGGCTGGCGGACGCGGCGGCTAGGGTCCATGCCGCGTGCCCCCGCCGCCGGCAGGTCGTGTTCAATCGTCTCTCCCGCCCTTGTGGCCGAAACGCCTTGAAAGGGATATTCCCCATGCGTCGCGGATGGCGAGGTGCAAGATACCTACAACGTGCGCAATGGCTGGCCGCGGTCCTCGCGGCAGCGTGGCTGGTTGGGGACGCCGGCATGGCCCCCGCGGCCGAGCGGTTCGAGGGGGAGTATTATCGCGGCCAGGGCGATGTCGAGTTCCTCCAACTGCTTGATACCGCCCGGCGATTGTTCGAGCCCAATCCCGAGTTGCAGCATCTGGCCATGCTGTACACCCCGGCGTGGAACGGCCTGGTCGAAGGCCCCACCTGGGGCGCGTGGTGGATCCAGAACAGCTACGGGCCGACCTACTGTGCCTTGCCGTTCTTGGAGGAGCCGTTCGTCACCTTCCTCCAGAACTCGCAGGACCTGTGGTTCGATCAGATGGGCGACGGCAAGCGGGCTGGCGAGCACGGGTGGGTGGCTCCCGACGGCTGCCTGTGCGATGCTGCGGCCCCAAACTGGGTGGTGTATAAGCAGGGCGACGGCCGCATCGAAATCCACGACTGGGCCCTGGAGTTCACCGCCGCCGGCATCGTCCTCCAGGCCGAGGCCCTGCTGATCGGCCGCGACACGCAGGCCCTTGCACGGTATCTGCCCAAGCTGGAGCGTGCGGCCGAGTTCATCGAGTCGCGCCGCGATCCCAAGACGAATCTGTTTTGGGCGGGGCCTGCGGCCAACCTCTTGGCCCCGAGCTACGCCGGCTGGAAGAAACCCGACGGCACCTACGACAAAGCCTACCTGGCCGGCCTTTCGATCACCTATATCGCCGCGCTGGACCGGCTGATCGAGCTGGAGAAGCTGGCGGGCAATTCGCAAAAAATCGTGTTGTACATGACCCGGCGGGACCGGGCCCGCCGCGGCCTGCCGCTGCTCACCACCGAGGAAGGCTACTTCATCAAGTCGCTTGACCCGGACGGCACCCGCCATGGCGTCCACGGCGCCCGGCAGCACGGCTACTTCGAGGCCGTGTGCAACCACGACGCCATCTGCTTTCGCGTGGCCGACGACGACCAGGCCCAGAAAATCTACCGCAAGCTGGCCTCCATCTGGGAACTGCGGCGCAACGACCTGATCATCACCAATGCCCCTTCGCTGGACGACATGTACGAGGCGCCCCGCGGGCTATGGGAATACGGCCGGTGGGTCAACGGCGGCCACTGGTCCACCTGCGAGGCCCGGGCCATCATGGCCTACTATCGGCTGGGCAAGCACGACGACGCCCGCAAGTCGATGAAACGCATCCTGGACTATTACCGCCGCTTCCGGGCCGA
>JBBIQF010000006.1:0-5015 GCA_037442445.1 Planctomycetaceae bacterium | reverse complement strand
CGGCCGGCGCACCGCCGACTACCTGGAAAAAGTGATGGGGCGGATCACCTATGTGGGTGCCGCGTTTCTGGCGGTGGTGGCCATCGCCCCCAGCATCGTGGCCAGCTCGATGGGCATCAGCTATACGGTGGCCAGCTTTTACGGGGGCACGGGGCTGTTGATCGCGGTGAGCGTGGCCTTCGACCTGGTGCAGAAGATCGACAGCCACCTGGTGATGCGCAACTACCGAGGATTGCTGGAGAGCTAGGCCATGCGATTGGTTTTCATCGGGCCTCCCGGGGCGGGCAAGGGGACGCAGGCCGAGCGGATCGTGGCCCGCTATGGGCTTGCACACCTCTCGACCGGCGATATGCTGCGGGCGGCGCGGGCGGCAGGCACCGAGCTTGGGCGGCGGGCCGATCAATACATGTCCGCCGGCCAACTGGTGCCCGACGACCTGATCATCGACCTCATCCGCCAGCGCCTGGAAGAGCCCGACTGCCGCGCCGGCTATTTGCTGGACGGCTTCCCGCGAACCATCGCCCAGGCCGAGGCCCTGGACCAGATGCTGGCCAGCAAAGGCACCCCGCTGGATGTGGTGCTGGAACTCCAGGCCGACGACGAGGTGATCAAAGCCCGCCTGGCCGGCCGGGGCCGAGCCGACGACAAGCCCGAAGTCATCGCCCAGCGCCTGGTGGCGTACCACCAGCAGACGGCGCCGCTTTTGGATTATTATGGCCGGGCCGGGCTGCTCCGGTCGGTCGATGGCGTCGGCACGATCGACGAGGTGTTCGCCCGGGTATGCAGCGTGCTGGACCCGCTGGCGGGCTGAGGACCCCTACCCGTGCGCAGCCGCAAGACTCCCCGAAAACAAATCGCCGCAGAACCTGGAGGCGATGCGCCGGGCCGGGCTGCTGGTGTGGGAAACCCTGCACCGGGTGATCGCCCCCATGATCCGCCCCGGGGTGGCTACCCAGGACCTCGATGCCGCCGCCGAAGAGTACTTTCGCCAGCACGACGCCGTTTCGCTGTTCAAGAACTACGTGCCCGAAGGGACCCACTGCCCGCCCTTCCCGGCCGTGACCTGCATCTCCATCAATGAAGAGGTGGTGCACGGCATCCCCGGCCCCAGGCAACTCCGCGAGGGGGACATCGTCAGCATCGATACCGGCTGCAAGCTGGACGGCTGGTGCGGCGACTCGGCCTACACCTTTCCGGTGGGGGAGGTGGACCCCGAGGTCCGCCGGCTGCTGGACGTTACCCGGGGGGTCCTCGACTTGGCCATCCGGCTGATGGCCACCGCCTCGCGTTGGAGCCAGGTCGCCGCTGAAATGGAACGCTTCGTCCAAGACCATGGCTTTTATGTGGTCGAAGCGTTTGTGGGCCATGGCATCGGCCGGGAAATGCACGAAGACCCCCAGGTGCCCAACTTCGTAAGCGACCACCTGCGCCGGGGCGGCGACTTCGCCTTGGAACCGGGACTAGTGATCGCGGTCGAGCCCATGGTGAACATGGGAACCAAGCGGGTGCGGACCCGGCCCGACCGCTGGACCCAAGTTACTGCCGACCACCGGCCCAGCGCCCATTTCGAGCACACCGTGGCCATCACCCCGGCTGGCCCCCGAGTGCTCACCGCCGCGCCCGGCGAAGAGTACCCGACCCGCACCTCCGGTACCGCGGGCGGCGGGTCCAAACCATTTGGGGCAGGCCCCAGCAGAGGGTGAGACCAACATAAGGGGTATGGCACCCGGCACACGGGGTAGCGGATGTTGTACCCACCAATTGTTCCAACCCGGCTTGCGCCCTTGCCGCGGAACGCTTTGGGTATCGGCGGATTTCCCCGGGGGGACCCTTGAGTACCCCCGGCCGGAATCCTTATACTAACATGCTTTGCCCTTTTTCCTCGCCTCGGCGATTGGCAGGGTGAGAACCATGAAAGTCCGTGCCAGCGTGAAAAGGATTTGCGAGCACTGCAAGATCGTCCGGCGTCGCGGAAGGGTGTACGTCGTGTGCACGAACCCCCGGCACAAGCAGCGGCAGGGGTAAAGGCAGGGCCACACCTTGGCCTCGACGCCACACGATGGCCGCCGAATATGTGCCGTAGCCCCGCTACATGATGCTGCCTGAATGCCACCTCGGCAGGGGAGTTGGGCGGCGGTTGAGGGCGGCAGAGGAAGCAAAGGGAAGACCGAAATACGGAAGGGTAGTCGCGTATGCCTCGATTGTTGGGTGTCGATATCCCGGGCAACAAGCCGACCCATATCTCGCTTCGCTACCTCTACGGGGTGGGGCCTACCATCGCGCTGGAGCTTTGCCGCAAGGCGGGTGTGAATCCGCAAGTGCGGGCCAAGGACCTCCGCGAGGACGAGCTGGCCCGGCTGGCGGTCCTCTTGGATAAGGACTACGTGGTCGAGGGTCAGTTGCGGCGGCAGGTGAATCAGAATATCCAGCGGCTGAAGGACATCGGGTGTTACCGGGGTATCCGGCACCGCCGGGGGCTACCGGTCCGGGGGCAGCGCACGCGAACCAATGCCCGGACCCGCAAGGGGCCTAAGAAGACGGTGGCGGGAAAGAAGGGCGTCAAGGACCTTCGTTGATACTGAACACGCATTTCGCCAAGTCCGCAGGGAGCACGACCGACCGTGGCCAAAGCAGCCAGACGCCGAACGCGCCGCAACGTGACGGTGGCCATCGCCCACATCAAGGCGACGTTCAACAACACCACCGTGACCATCACCGACACGCGCGGGGATACCCTGTGCTGGGCCAGTTCCGGGACGGCCGGCTTCAAGGGGAGCCGCAAGAGCACGCCGTTTGCCGGGCAGATGGCCGCCCAGCAAGCCGCCGAAAAAGCCATGAAATTCGGGGTCAAGGAGGTGGAGGTGCGGGTCAAAGGCCCGGGCAGCGGCCGGGAGAGCGCCATTACGGCCCTTCAGGCGGCCGGCTTGACCATCAAGTCCATCGAGGATGTCACCCCGTTGCCGCACAACGGATGCCGTCCCAAGAAGCGTCGGCGGGTGTGAGAGTTCCAGGAACCGATTTCTGTTGCATGGGGAGCTGAACCTCCAATGGCACGAATGACCGGCCCTGCGTGCCGCCTTTGCCGGCGCGAGGGCGTCAAACTGTTCCTCAAGGGCAGCCGGTGCGATACCGACAAGTGTGCGGTCACCCGGCGGCAGACGCCGCCAGGCATGCACAACTATCGGCGCGGCAAGCTCACCGATTACGGCTTGCACCTCCGCGAAAAGCAGAAGGTGAAGCACTACTACGGCATCCTGGAACGGCAGTTCCGCCAGTTGTTCCGCGAGGCCCAGCGGAGCAAGGGGAACACGGGCGAGGCCCTGATGAGTCTTTTGGAACGCCGCCTGGATAACGTCGTGCACCGGCTGGGCTTTGCCGTCTCGCGGGCCCAGGCCCGGCAGATCGTGCGCCATGGCCATATCCTGGTCAATGGCCGCCGGGTCGATATCCCCAGCTACCTGGTCCGGCCCGGCGACGTGGTGGGCGTCAAGCCCCGCCCCAAGATCCTGGAGCTCATCCAGGCCAACCTGGCCGAGAACAAGCGCCCGGTGCCCGAGTTCCTGCAATTGAACGCCGGCCCGCAGCCGGAAGGGCATGTCCTGCGCATGCCCGGGGTGGACGATGTCTCCATTCCCGTGCAGGTGCAACTGATCCTCGAGCTGTTGTCGCGATAGCTCCTTCAGGCATTGTTCGGAGGCTTTCTATGCGAATTCGATGGCGAGGACTCGAACTCCCCAGCCAGGTCATTTGCGACCGCGCGTCGCTGACCTCCACCTACGGCAAGTTCGTGGCCGAGCCCTTCGAACGCGGCTTCGGCGTCACCATCGGCAACAGCCTGCGGCGGATACTGCTTTCCAGCCTGGAAGGGGCGGCCGTCACCCGCATCAAAATCCACGGGGCGCTCCACGAGTTCACCACCCTGCCCGGCGTGGTCGAGGATGTCACCGATATCGTCCTCAACGTCAAATCGCTGGTGGTCAAAAGCTACAGCTCCCAGCCCCGCGTGCTGCGCGTGGAAAAAAACACCCGCGGCGTGGTCACCGGCGCCGATGTGATGGGCGATGACCAGGTCGAGGTGATCAACAAGGACCTCGTGCTCGCCACGCTGACCGAGGATGTCCCCTTCCAGATGGAATTGGTCGTGGAGACTGGCCGGGGGTACGTCCCCGCCACCGAGCATACCCCCCAGATCCAGGAGATCGGCGTCATCCCGGTCGATGCGGCCTTCAGCCCCGTGGTCCGCGTCCGCTACGAGGTGGAAGAGACCCGCGTGGGCCAGAAGACCAACTACGACCGCCTGACCATGGAGATCTGGACCAACGGTTCGGTACACCCCGAGATGGCCCTGGTCGAGGCCGCCAAGATCCTCCGCAAGCACCTCAATCCCTTCGTCCAGTACAACGAGCTGGGGTTGCAGGTGCACGCCGAGCCGCGGTCCACGGCCACCGTGACGCTGGACCCGGCCACCGAGGCCAAACTGAACCTCCCGTTGTCCGAGCTGAAGTTGTCGGTGCGGGCATCCAACTGCCTGGAATCGGAGAACATCCACACGCTGCGCGACCTGGTGGTCCGCACCGAGGAGCAGCTCCTGGAAGTCCGCAACTTCGGCGAGACGACCCTTAACGAAGTGAAAGAAAAGTTGGCCGATCTGGGGCTGCGCCTGGGGATGCGCTTGCCGCCCGCCACGCTCAGCCCCTTTTAGCCCGAACTTCTAGCCCCCCAACGCCACCGCCATGCGACACCGAAGAAAAGGCCGCAAACTGGGGCGCAGTCCCAGCCACCAGCGGGCGCTGTTGCGCAACCTGGCCACGGCGCTGATCCTTACCGAAGGCGATGTGTATTTGGACGAGGCGCAGAAGCCGAAGGTCCGCGGCCGGATCATCACCACCCTGGCCAAGGCCAAGGAGGTGCGGCCGCTGATCGAGAAGTGCATCAGCATCGCCCGGCGAGTGCTGCCGGACCAGCGGCGAGCCGAGAAGCTCCGGCCCGGCGTGGAGCGGTACAGCGAGGCCTGG
>JBBIQF010000005.1:2075-5182 GCA_037442445.1 Planctomycetaceae bacterium | reverse complement strand
AACCTGCGGGGTGGACCCGATAACATCACCGTGATCGTGGCCCGGGCAGCGGCCGAGCCGGGTTGCCCCCCGGAAGACGCTTCGGGTGCCGGAAAACCGCGGGTGCCTCGCTGGGTGCCGTGGGTGCTGGGACTATCGGGTATCGCGCTGGCCGCAGCAGGTGGCTTTTTTCTTTTTGCCAGTCGCAAAGCGCTTGCCGCCGTGCTGGTGGCGGCGGCGGTCGCCTGCGGCGCCGCGGCCAAGGTGCTGGGCCGGCCAGTCCCCGCCACTGCCTCGCCCGCCCCAGACCGTCTGGGCGGCGCCCCCTATGCCCGCAAGGAATGCCGGCCGGATCTGGAGTTCGTTACCGAATTGGCGCGCATCGCCCGGCAACTCCGCGAAGCCGCCCTGGAAGCGGACTGGAAAGTCACCTGGGACCAATTCCGGGCTTACGAAACCCAGGCCGAGGCCGCCACCGGCAAACAAGACTATGCCGAGGCCGCCCGGGCCTATTGCCGCGCCATCAGCTTCATGATGGAAGAACTCCGGCACCAGCAGCCCGGCGAAGGCGAGACCCCCTCGCCTTTTGTGCGCTAAAAGCGGCCGGCTGCTTCGTGCACTGAAGGCGGCCGGCTGCCCAATGCCCCCCACGCCGCACGGCACGGCGGCCCGGCGTCCGGCCGAGGCCAAGGCGGAGCGTTTCTTCTCGGCGCTACTTTCCGCACGTTGCACCGCCCGGGCTGCACGCTTACCATAATGCCGATCCGGTATCGCAGCGTATCGAACGAAACACTCCAATCAGACACGAGGAGAAGACCGATGTTCCGAGTTCGGCTCTTGGTCGTGGTAGCGTTGACCGCGGCTCTCTGCGGGCTTGGCACCCAGGCAGCCCTGGGGGATGAGGCCAAAGCTCCCGGGGCCACGGAAAAGATCTTCGAACTGCGAATCTACAAGACCTACTCCGGCAAGCTCGAGGACCTGCACAAGCGGTTCCGCGAGCACACCTGCCGGCTTTTCAAGAAGCACGGCATCGAGCTTGTGGGCTTCTGGGTCCCCACCGAGGGCGAGGAGGCCAAAGACACGCTGATCTACATCGTGGCGTTCCCCAGCAAGGAGGCGCAAGAGAAGGCCTGGAAAGCGTTCCAGTCGGACCCCGAATGGATCAAAGCCCGCGATGAATTGCATCGCAATGGCGTGATCGTGCAGAAGGTCCAAAGCAAAAACATGAAAGCGGTGGACTACTCGCCCATCAAGTGACGGAACGTCCTTCGGGGGCCGCTGGCGGGCAGGGTGTGCGCTGCGCCGGAGCGGGTGCGTCAGATTCGCGCCACGGTGGAACCGCTCAGCCGGCGGATGACGTGCCGCATCTCCAGCACGCTCAGGGTGGAGAGGACCTGGGGGACGGGCAGGCCGGTTTCGGCCACGATCTGGTCGATCGCGGTCGCCCGGTCACCAATGGCCGACAGCACCTGTTGCTCCACCTCGTTGAGCGACAGCTCGGCCGGGTGGCGCACCACTTGGCCGTCGTCGCGCACGCTGGCCTGGTACAACGGCCCCAGTTCTTCGAGGATGTCTTCGACCGTCTCGACCAGTTTGGCGCCATCCCGAATCAGGCGGTGGCAGCCCCGGCTGGTGCGGTCGTCGATACGGCCGGGCACGGCGAAGACCTCCCGGCCCTGCTCCATGGCGTGGCGGGCGGTGATCAGTGCGCCGCTATGGTCCCCCGCTTCGACCACCAGGACCCCCAATGCCAGGCCGCTGATGACGCGGTTCCGCTGGGGGAACGCGCCGGCCAGCGGTTCCGCCCGGGGCGGCGACTCGCTCAGTAGCGCCCCGTGCTCGACCACCAGGCGGGCCAACTCGGCGTGCTCGGGCGGATAGATATTCAGCACGCCGCTGGCCAGCACCGCCAGGGTGCGGCCCCCGGCCGCCAAAGCCCCGCGGTGCGCCGCCGCGTCGATGCCCCGGGCCAATCCGCTGATCACCGTCATGCCCGCCCGCGCGAGGCTGCCGGCCAGCCGTTCCGCCTGGCGAACGCCATACATGGTGGGATGCCGGGTGCCCACGATGGCCAGCGCCAACTCGTCCTGCGCCCGCAACTCCCCACGCAGGAACAGCACCCCAGGGGGATCGGGCACCTGGCGCAACAACGCCGGATAGTCGGCATCGGTATCCATCAGAATCCGCACCTGGTTGGCGTGGCAGAGGGCGATTTCGGCCTCGGCATCGATCTCGTGCGTGGCGCCGGCCAGGCGGGCCGAGAGCTTGGGACCCACCCCAGGCACTTCCCGCAGCGCTACGGGCGAAGCCCGCAACACCGCTTCGGCCGAGCCGAACCGCTCCAACAGCGCCCGGCGTATCCTCGGGCCCACCCCAGGCACCAGCGCCAGCCGAAGCGCCTCCACCCGATCGGTATCCGCCGGAGGAAGCGGGTTGGGCTCGGCCGGCCCGTCCGTCTCGGTCATCGCAAACCCCCACCAGCCGCCGCGAAAAAACAGAAGCGGCCGGCAGTATAGCAGAACGCGATGTCAAGCGGTACGCCGCAAGCCGCCCGGGTCCTGCCCCAGACCGCCCAGCGAGATGAGCGCGGGTTGCTGGGCGGCCGCGCAGCCCTTGCATCCCAGGCACCCTGTGGGCACGGCCCGGAATGCGAACCGCCACACCCGCCAGGCTACGTAACCCACCGCCCAGCCGACTAGCGCCAAAGCAACGATGTCTTGATAAGTCAGCATGCTCATCGCGGGCCAAGGCCCTTGCGTAGGATTCCGGTCTCGCAAATGATTCGGCAGTCCCTCGTGTATTCTATTGCGGTGGCCAACGGCGGGCCCGTTCGGCTCAGCCGGCCAGCCAGGTGCCCACCTGGTATGTCACGAGCGCTCCCAGGTAGGCCAGGGTGGTCATGTACGCGAAGGTAAACGCTGGCCAGCGCCAGCTATTGGTTTCGTGGCGAATCACCGCCAGCGTGGCCGCACATTGGGCACACAGGGCGTAGAACACCATAAGCGACAAGGCCACGGGCAACGTAAACAGGGGCCGGTCGGTGCCGTCCCAGGTGGCCTCGCGCAGGCGGGCTTGGAACTGGCTTTCGCTTTCGGGACTGCCGCTGCCGGCCCCCTGGCCTGCGTTGA
>JBBIQF010000005.1:0-2059 GCA_037442445.1 Planctomycetaceae bacterium | reverse complement strand
CATGGTGGCGACCACCACCTCGCGGGCAGGGAACGAGGCGATCACCGCCGACCCGATCCGCCAATCCCAGCCCAACGGCCGGAACACCGGCTCGATCAGCCGGCCCAACCGCCCCAAATAGCTGTGGCGCTGGTATTGGCTGGCGATCGATTCTTCGAGTTCGGCCAGCCGGGCGGAAATGGCCTGGCGCTCCGCTGCCTCCTCGGGCAGGCTTTCCAGGGTGGCTTGCAGGCGGGCTTGCTCGGCCAGTGGCTGCGGGTCGATGGACCGCGGGTCGTGGGGGTAATACATGGCCGCCCATACGATGATGGACACGGCCAATATCAGCGTGCCGGCAAACCGCACGAACGAGAATGCCCGCTCCAGCACCCGCAAGCCCACGGTTTTGGGCGACGGCCACTTGTAGCTGGGCAGTTCCATGACGAACGGCGGCGCCTGCCCCCGCAGCGCCGTCCTCTTGAGCACCCGGGCGACCACGATCGCCACGCAAATCCCCAGCACATAAAGCGCCGCCAGCGTCAATCCCCGCAGCTTCACCCAGCCGCCCATAAAACTCACCGGCGGCACAAAGGCGGCGATCAATAGCGCATACACCGGCAGCCGGGCCGAGCAGGTCATCAACGGCGCCACCAAAATCGTCGTCAGCCGGTCGCGTTCGTTTTCGATGACCCGCGTGGCCATGATCCCGGGAATGGCGCACGCAAACGACGACAACAGCGGGATGAACGACTTGCCGCTCAGGCCCACGCGGACCATCAGCGGGTCCATGAGGTATGCCGCCCGGGCCATGTAGCCGCAGTCCTCCAGTATCCCCAAGAAGAAAAACAGCACCAGAATCTGCGGCAAGAATGTGAGCACGCCGCCGACGCCCCCGATCACGCCGTCGGCCAGAAGGCTTTGCAGGGCCCCGGCAGGAAGGTGCGTGCGGACCAGATCTGCCAGAAAACCCATGCCTGCGTCGATGGCGTTCATCAGCGGCTCGGCCCAGACGAATACCGACTGGAACAGCGCCAGCATTACCGCCGCGAAGATGATGGTGCCCCACAGCCGGTGGGTTACCACCCGATCCACCCGATCCGTAAGGGTGGTCTTGTACTGGGCGGGGCGATCGATGACCCCCTCCAGCACGCGCTGCACCCACTGGTAGCGTGCCGAGGTCTCCACCCCGGGCACTTCGCAACCTGCGGCAGCCAGCCGCCGCCGGGCGGCGCGAAGTTCGTGCTCGAACCGGCCATCGCCGTCCGGCAACACCATGCGCTGAAGGTACCCGCTGGTATCCAAAAGCAGCCGTTCGACCAGCGGCCGGGGGAGGCCCTCCACCGTCCCGCTGGCAGGCCCCTCATGGCATCGCCAGGCCGAGATGAACAGCCCCCCTCGGCCGCCGCGATGCCGGTGGCGAAGCCGCCGTCCCCGGGGCCGATCGGCAGGCACAGCCGCCTCGGCGAGCACTTCTGCCAGCCGGTCCACCTCGGCCTCGAACTCCGGGGGAAACACAGTGCCGCGGGGTGGCACGGGCTGGCCGCACACCCGCACCAAGGCCGCTTTGAGGGCTTCGACCCCGATGCCTCGGTTGGCCCGCATGGGGACTACCGGAATGCCCAGTTGCTCTTCCAAACGGGCTGCGTCGATGTGGATGCCCCGCTGGGCCGCGATGTCCACCATGTTCAGCGCCAGCACGGTGGGCAGCCCAAGTTCCAGCACCTGGCTGACCAGGTAGAGGTTTCGCGGCAGATTGCTGGCATCGACGATGCACACCACCGCCTCGACCGGCGGGCAATCCTCCATGCGCCCCAGAAGCACGTCGACGGCCACCATTTCGTCCCGCGAGCGGGCCGAGAGGCTGTAAAGGCCGGGCAGGTCGATAAACGTGAAGTGCTGGCCCCCGTATTCCAACTCGCCCGTCTTTTTCTCCACCGTCACGCCGGGATAATTGCCGACCCGCTGGTGGATACCCACCAGGGCGCTAAACAGCGTAGACTTGCCCGTGTTGGGATTACCCAAGAGGGCGATGCACCGCGGGCGGGATGGAGGGGCATTGCACATGGGGGCGGGCAAAACT
>JBBIQF010000004.1:0-2061 GCA_037442445.1 Planctomycetaceae bacterium | reverse complement strand
ACGCGGTTCTCGGTATCGACCTCCATCACGCCGAACTGGCGGGCGGCCTCGACCCGCCGCCGCCGCAACACCCCGATGGTCGCCAGCGCCCCGGTCTGGAGGTGGTACTCCAGCAGCTTGCGGTAATCCATCTTGTAGATGTGGTCGCCGGCCAGGATGATGATGTAGGTCGGCCGGTGCTTTTCCAGGCTGATTTCCTTCTCGATGGTATAGATGTTCTGATAGACGGCATCGGCCGTGCCCTGGTACCAGCTTTCGTCGATCCGCTGCTGCGGGGGCACCACGTCGGCGAACTCTCCCAACTCGCGGCAGAAATAGCGCTGCCAGCCCACGGTGATGTGCCGGTCCAGGCTCATCGCCTTGTACTGGGTGAGGATCAAGACCTTTTTGATGCCGCTATTGAGGCAGTTGGAAAGCGTGAAATCGATAATGCGATACGCGCCTCCGAACGGCACGGCGGGCTTGGCCCGGTCGCGGGTCAGGGGGTCCAAGCGCGAGCCTTTGCCGCCGGCCAGGATCACGGCGATCACTTGCTCCTTCATCGCGCAGCCTCCTGCGAGAAAAAGCGTTCAACCCGGTTTGCCATTCTACCCGCCGCGGCCCCGGCCTGCGAGCCGCCGAACTCGGGGAGGAACGGCCACGAGCCGGTCCCGCAAGGGCCCGGTGGGCCTGGCCTTCAATCCAGCCACTGGCGCTGCCACATCTCCAGCACCAAGAGGGCCCATAACCGGTAGCTGTGGTCGGCCCGGCCGTTGACGTGCGATTGGACGAGTTCGGTAACCGCGTCGGGGCGGAACAGGCCGCGCCCCAGGGTCCGCCGGTCCAGGAGGACTTGGCGGGCAAGATCGGCCAGCGGGCCGCGGAACCAGTGGTCCAGCGGCACCCCGAAGCCCATCTTCGACCGCCGGCGGATGGGCCCCGGCAACAGATCGGCGAACGCATGGCGGAGGATACCTTTGCCCCGGCCCCAGCGGAACTTGTGCCGCAGGGGCATCCGGGCGGCCAGTTCGACCACGCGGTGGTCCAGCAAGGGGGGCCGGGTCTCCAGCCCGTGGGCCATGGCCGCGATATCCACCTTGGTCATCAGGTCGCACGGCAGATAGGTCAGCAGGTCGGTCAGGCAGATCGAGGTGACCGGGTCGCGCTGGGAGCTGCGTGCGGCGGCCGAGGCCAAGAAATCCAGCGGGTCCGCATCGGGCAGCACGTTCAAGAAGTCCTCGCTGTAAAGGGTCGCCCGCTGCGACTCGCGGAAGATGGCGATCCATTCCAGGTAGCGCCGCAGGGGGGGCTGCGCCAGGGCCTCCGAGAACCGCCGCAGGCGCCGCAATAGCGACTTCTGCCGGTGGCTCCCGGGAAGCCGCTGCCACCACCGGCTGCTCAAGGCCCGCCGGACGATGCGGGGCAGGCGGTCCACCTTCTCCCCCAGCCACACCGCCCGATACCGCGGGTACCCCGCAAACAGCTCATCGCCCCCGTCGCCGGTCAGGGCTACCGTGACGTGCTGGCGGGTGAGTTCGGCGACGTACCAGGTGGGGACGGCCGAGCTGTCGGCAAACGGCTCGTCGTAGTGCCACACCAGGCGCGGCAGGATTCGCACCGCGTCGGGCTCCACGCGGAACTCGCAGTGGTCGGTGCCGAACCGCTCGGCGGCCAGGCGGGCGTACCGCGTCTCGTCGTACTCCGGCACAGGGAAGCCGATGGAGAAAGTGCGGACCGGCTGGGACAACAGCCGCTGCATCAGCCCCACCACGATGGTCGAGTCGGTCCCGCCCGACAGGAACGCCCCCAGCGGCACCTCGCTTTCCAGGCGCAGTTGCACCGCCGAGGTGAGCAGTTCCCGCAGTTCGGCGGCGTAGTCGGCCAGCGGCCGCGATTCTTCATGCTGGAAGTCGGGTTGCCAATAGGGGCGCAGCTCCAGCCGCTCGTCGCGGTACACCGCCAGGTGGCCCGGCGGCAGCTTGGCGAAGCCGCGGAAGATGGAAAGGGGGTGCGGCACATACTGATACGTCAAATAGGCATCCAGCGCCTGGGGGTCCATGGCCCGGGGCACGCCGGGAATCT
>JBBIQF010000003.1:0-2290 GCA_037442445.1 Planctomycetaceae bacterium | reverse complement strand
GCTGTCGGCTCTGTGTTGTGTCCCTTCCCATAGGGGCTCTCTTGGCCGCGATTCTACTCCAAACCCCTGTGCTGTCCAAACCGCGCCTGCCCTCGCCTTACTCCGAGCTCCGTGCTCCGAGCTCCGTGCTCCTAGCTCCGTGCTCCCTGCCCCATTTGCGCAACCGGTAGACTTTGCCTCCAAGTGAGGGCCGATGCAAAGTCGGCTTGGCTTAGGAGCCGATACGACCCCAAGGGCCGGCACCGGCCGTGCAGCCGCGGTAGAGGGTTGCGCTTGCGCATCGGCCGGTCCGGCATGGGTTCAGTTCCGGGGGGTAACGGATGTCGCGATTTTCGGTGTGGAGCCTGCGTGGCGCGGGGGCCGTGCTGGCGGTGCTGCTTGGCGGCCCCGTGCTGGTCGCACAAGTTCCGCCCGAGATGCGTCCCAGCCAGACGATCGACCTTGTGGCCCCGGATCGGCCGGACAAGCCGCCGGTGATCACCAGCATTGCCTTGACGGCCGGGGGCGAAACTCTGCTTTTGGGTGGCGACGATCATCTCGCCCGAGTATGGGACCTCCGCAAGCGCCAATACATTCGCGGGCTTGGGGGGCATCGCGAGTGGGTGCGGGCCGTGGCGATAAGCGGCGACGGCCAGTACCTGGCCACCGGGGCCAGCGATGGCGAAATTCGCTTGTGGCGCAATGGGGAGGATCGGCCGCTGGCCGTGCTGGCCGACGCCCCGCAGGCCGTCTTTGCGCTGGCATTCAGTCCTGATGGCCGGCTGCTGGCCGCCGGAGGCTTCGAGGCCCGGCTTCGGCTGTATGAGGTGCCCAGCGGACGGCGCGTTGAGGTGCACGATGCGCCTGGGCCGGACGTGCGGGCGCTTGGGTTCTCGCCGGATGGCAAGTGGCTGGCAGCCGCCGGCCGGGGCGGAAAGGTGCGGCTGTTCGATGTCGCCCGCCGCCGGCCGGACCGCGACCTGGTGGGTTATCGCCTGCGCGTCGCCGCATTGGCGTGGTCGCCCGACAGCAAGTGGTTGGCCTCCGGCGGCGAGGATCGGGCGATCATCGTCTGGGACATTGCCAGCGGCCAGCCCGCGGCCAGCTTGGCCCTGGCTTCCGCCAAGGTCGCCAGCCTGGTGTTCTGCGGGCCGGGGCGTCTGGCCGCGGGGGGCAGCGACGACATCATCCGTATCTGGGAGCTGCCTGCGGGGCGCGAGGTGCGGCGTTTGGCGGGGCACACCGGCACCGTGGCGGCTTTGGCCTGGGACGAAGCCACCGAGACGCTGATCAGCGCCGGCTACGACACCACCGTTCGCCTGTGGTCGCTCAATCCGCCTGCCGGACCAGTGGCTGCCCGACCATAACAGGTCATGTCGATGCTTCGGGGAGCGTGCTGTGCTCGTCGCCCGAGAAACCCCAAGGGAGACGCATCCCCAGATGCGGGGACGGACCCTAACGCGATCGGAACCGGGCCAGGGGGCCAGTGCCTGGGTCTATCGCCACGGGCAAGGCGCACAAGGAGGTTCGCCGTGAGGTTGTTAGGAACCATTGCTTCGTGGGTGCGCCGTTTGGGGCGCGCCGGCCACCGCGGCCGGGGGCATGCTGCCCGGCCAGCATCGGCCCTGCGCCTGTGCCGCTTCGAGGAGATGGAGCGGCGCCAACTGCTGTCGATCGCGCCGATTCACGTGGGCGTCGTCTATTTCGAGGACAACTCGGGCGAGGACCAGGCCGGCGGCGACCGGTTCGAGATCACCTGGGCCGGCGGCGCCCCGGGCACGCAACTGGCGCAACTGGTGATCGACACCGACAAGCAGGGCGACGGCCTGGAGAACGGCGACGTGTTTTTCGATACCGCCCCCGGCGGGCTAGGAGCGTTCCAATCGGCCCCGCTGGTGATCGTCCAGCAGGAGGGCATCGACGCGGTGCACGCCTCGGTCGAGGATGGCGGCACGCGCCTGGTGCTGGACTTCGTGGGTTTCGACCCCGGCGAGACCCTGGTGCTGACCGTCGATGTGGACGAAATGGGCTTCCTGGGCCCCAATGCCGTGGCCGAAGGAAACGAGTTCGAAGGCTCGCGGCTTTCGGCACGCTTTGCCGCCGACCATTACTACGAGGCCTCGGCAAGCGATATCTTTTTCGACTTCTACGATGCCAAGCTGCGGGCGTCGGGCCTGCCGCTGCCGGCCGACGATTTCGTTCCCCCCAGCGACACGCCCCACCCGGTGTACACGGCCGGGGCCTTTTTGCGCGTCGAGCAGACGCCTTTGCCGGTAACCCTGGCGGGCACGGTCTTCGAGGACCTGGACCT
>JBBIQF010000002.1:947-2647 GCA_037442445.1 Planctomycetaceae bacterium | reverse complement strand
ACCGGCCAGAGCGTAACCGGCCAGGGCACCATCGAAGAGTTGTTGCGGGCTGGAGGGATCGCGCCTCGAGAATAACGGGGCGATCCTCGGAGACTCCGAGCACACGCCGGCAAACGCCGAGAGGGCCGTTGGCTGGCAGGCCAAGGTCGGACCTCACCTCCCTGCTCGGAAACCATCGCGAGCCTCTGCCGATCGGCCCCGAACAACCGCAGCACACAGCCCGCGATTTCCCATCGCGGACCCGAAGCGTCGCGGGAGCCATTGCCTCGCCTTGAACTCGGCGCGCCCGGCCAGCCACCTGAGGGGCCACGCCCAAAGGAGAGGGGCTGGCCGTCGGCGGGTGTCCGGGCACGGTGCCTCGCGCCGCCGCTCGGCGCGAGCGTCCCGTTTGCGATCCGCCCCTCCCCATGGCGAATCCTCCCGACGCTCCGCTGGGTCTCGGAACGGTCCTCAAAGCAACGCGGCGTCCAAAAGCTTCCGGCTGCCACGGCTGCGCTAGTCTGCAGCATACGGGCCGGGTTCCCACCCCGAAGGTGGCCCCGACCCCGCGGCCACCCCTAGGCTAGCGCCACTGACGAATCCTGTCAAGTACCCCCAAAGGGGTTTTTCATATTTGTGCGATGGAATAAGAGACATACAGCGGCCAATGCAGATGCGCAGTCGCCGTAAATCGCTATGTCCCAATGCTTTGCGATTGATTCAGCGGCGACGCGAGAGCCGCGCTTCCCCAGTGGAATGCCCGGTGAAGGTCTCGGTTTGCCAACGCCCAGCGCGCTACTGCGAAGCCTGTCGAGGGGCCTACCGTTGCCATTCGCAGCCTAGGCCACCCCCGACCGGCCCCGCGGTTCGAAGAGCACCGCCTGGGCACACGCCGGAGGCCCCGTGGCGGCCGGAAATCGGCGGCGATACAATGCCCGCAACATGCACGGGCTGCCGCTTGCGGGGCGGCCTGCGTTCACAGTGCTTGTCGCCCAAAGGCCAGCGGTGCCGAGGCGCGGGAGGAACGAACCATGCCCATCGCACGCAGACTGGTGGCCGCCCTTGCGGCCTTGGTGTTGGGATTGCCGGCGTCCGGCGGCCTCATGCCGGCTCGGGCGGCGGAACCCCCGCAGCGCCCCAATATCATCTTCATCTTGGCCGACGACCTGGGCTACACCGATCTGGGCTGCTACGGAAGCACGTATTATCAAACCCCCCATATCGACCGCATGGCGGCCGAGGGCTTGCGATTCACAAGCGGCTATACTTGCGGCCCGAACTGCCAGCCCACGCGCGCCGCCTTGATGTCCGGCCAATACGGCCCGCGCACCGGGGTGTACACGGTGGGGAGTATCGAGCGGTTCCCCTGGCGCACCCGGCCCCTCCGGCCCGTGGACAACGTCGAAAAACTCCCGCTCGACAAACTCACGCTTGGCCAGGTCCTAAAACAATGCGGTTACAAGACCGCGCTTTTCGGGAAGTGGCACCTTGGGCAGCAAGGGCCGTATCACCCCGCAGCCCGCGGGTTCGACGAGGCCATCACCTCGATGGGAAAGCACTTCGGCTTCAGCACCCAGCCCCCGGTGAAGTACCCCGAGGGCACCTACCTGGCCGACTTCCTCACCGACAAGGCGATTGACTTCATCGAGCGGCACCGGGATGGGCCGTTTTTCCTTTGCCTCCATCACTTTGCCGTGCACGTGCCGCTGGAGGCCAAGGAG
>JBBIQF010000002.1:0-831 GCA_037442445.1 Planctomycetaceae bacterium | reverse complement strand
AAGGGCTGCGCAAATTGGATTTGGAGCGCAAGACGCTCGTCATCTTCACCAGCGATAACGGGGGCGTGGGCGGCTATGAGCGCCTGGGGATCGCCGCCGGCAGCATCACCGACAACGCTCCGCTGCGGGGCGGAAAAGGAATGCTGTACGAAGGGGGCATTCGCGTGCCTTACATCTTTCGCTGGCCTGGGCAAATCCCGCCCGGCAGGCAATGCGATTTCCCCATCACCAGCGTGGACCTCATGCCGACCTTGCTGGCCTTGGCCGGTGGCCAGGCGCCGGCCGGCTATCCCCTGGATGGCATCAGCTATGCGGAACTTTTGTTTTCCGGCGGCCAAGGGTCCCTTCCCGAACGGCCGATCTTCTGGCATTTTCCCGGCTACTTGGGGGCGGGGCAGGGCACGTGGCGCACCACCCCCGCGGGAGCCATCCGTTTGGGCGATTGGAAGTTGATCGAGTTCTTCGAGGACGGCCGCCTGGAACTCTACGACCTCCGCAACGACATCGGCGAGAAGGAGAACCTGGCCGCCAAGTTTCCCGATCGGGCGGCCCAGTTGCACGAGAAGCTCAAGGCATGGCGCAAGGCCGTGGGCGCGCTCATACCGGCGCCCCACACGCCGGAGCCGAAGGCCGCCAAACGGACGACTGGCCGAACCCGTCCGGCCCGGAAGCAGTGACTTCGTTCCCTGTGGCCGGGACCGGGCCGCAGAAGCGGATGGCATCGTACACCAGCTCGCGGATGGCGCGCTTGTCCTTCGACCCAGCAAAGCGATGGGCCTTGAACCAGTCGGCCAGGATACGGTCTGCCGGTGCGCCGCCGCTTTTCGCAGC
>JBBIQF010000001.1:0-3582 GCA_037442445.1 Planctomycetaceae bacterium | reverse complement strand
GCACAAGACGTCGCACTTACAGGAGTCCAACCATGGGCCAAATCTTCATCGGCATGAATCTGGAAGCCATCCGCCGGCACGAAAAGCCGTTTGAGTGGGGCGTGCAAAAGGCGGCGGAATTGGGGTTCAAGTACATCGAGCCTATGGTCCATTGGGGCCGCGAGCTGATGAGCGAGGCCGGCTACTACCACACCGTCTCGATGTGGGACGACCCCTGGAGGATTCGCAGCGCGGCCGAGAAGTACGGGCTGAAAATCTCTGGGCTTCAGGCCCACGGCCCGCTGTGCCGGCCCGATATGCACGGCGACTACCTCAAGCAGGCCATCCGCTTCGCCGCCGAATGCGGCGCCCCGGTGGTCAACACCGACGAGGGCATCAAAGCCCCTTGGACCACCGAAGAAGAGGACCACGTGCTGATGCGCTACACGCTCCAGGAGGCGGCCTTCGTGGCCGAGCGGCGGGGCATCAAGATCGGACTGGAGTGCCACGCCCAGTATTCCAAGACCCCGGAAGGCCTGGACCGCATCTACAACCTCGTCAAGTCGCCCGCCATCGGCATCAACCTCGATACCGGCAACGCCTACCTGGCCGGCCAGGACCCGTATGCCTGGCTCGAGCGGGTGTGCGACCGGCTGGTCCACGTGCACGCCAAAGATATCTCCGTGGCGCATTCCGAGGCGGAACGAGGCAAGGTCACCGGCACGCCCGTGGGCTGCGCCTGCGGCGACGGCGTGATCGACTGGGCCCGGGTGATCAGTATCGTGCGCAAGTGCCCCCGGGACATCGTGCTGTCGGTCGAGTGCGGCTCGCTGGATGAAGCCGCCCGCAGCCTAAAGCATCTCGCCGCCCTGTTGGCGTGACGGCAGGCGCCGTGCGCGGAAAACGAACGCAAAACGGTGTGGAAACGGCCAGCCGCACCGGGCCCTTACGGGCCCGGCTCATGGGCCCGGCTCATGGGCCCGGCTCGTGGGGCTGCCAGGTTTTCCACGCGGCGGCAAGCGGATGCGGGTACAAGCCGATCTTTTCCACCGGGATGGGACGCAGGTTCGCCTGCTTGAGGAGTTCGGCGGGCAGATACGGCCGGCCGTCGCGGACCTGCCCCACCTCGGGGCCGGCCTGGCGGATCACGTTTTCCGCCAGCTTTTGGATGCCTCGATCCCGCGCCAAGAACGCCCCGCACCGGAGGACCAGGTTCCGCCGCAGCAAGTTCACATCGGGGTTGTCTGCCAGCCGGGCCAGTTCGGGATAGCGCGTGCTGTAGGGCGGCTTCGAGATGTCCACCTCCCGGGTGAGCTGCTGGACAACGCGGGGGCTGGCCAGGAACTGTTCCCACCGGGCTTTGCCCCAGCCGGAAAAGCTCACGGCCACGTGGCAATCGAGAAACACGTTGTTCTCCACCAGGTTGTCTTTGCCCCCGTGGATCTGCACTGCGCCGAACAGCTTGTTCGAGCACCGCTGGAACACGTTGCCGTAGATCACGATGCCGCTGATGGCATCGTCCAGGCGGATACCGGCCTGGCCGCAAGGCCAGTCGTACCGGGCGCCGATATCGTGGAACCAGTTGTAGCGGAACACCACGCCCCGGTAGGTGGGATTGCCGAACATCTCCATGCCGCCCTGGTCGTCCGACTCGCGGACCACGTCGAACACTTCGTTGAACTCGGCCAGGTGGTCGTTGCCTTCCAGGCGCGCGGCGTGGCAACTCGAGCCGTGGAAGCGGTTATGGGCCACGCGGGTTCCCACCCCGTCGGTCCAGAGGGCGGGGGTGTACGTGCGGTCCACGCGGGAGAAGTCGAACACGTGGCAGTTTTCCATGAAATGCCCGCTGGGCGCAAGCGTCTTGCGATCGCCGCCCTGGATGCGGGCCCCGCCACGCCCCAGCGTGTGCAGGGCACAGCCGAACAGGCCATGGTGCCGGCCGCCCTCGATCCGCACGGCATCGCCCCCCAAGCGGCGAATCTCGCACCCGGCGACGAGGCAGCGCTGGCCGCCGCGGATCACGATGCCGTCGCTGCGCCCCAACTCGCATACCAGCCCTTGCAGCCGGACGTACTCGACCCCATCCAGCTCGACCATCGGCACCGAAAGCATCGAAAGCTCCACCCGTGCCTTGGCCACATCGCCCGGCGGATAGAAATATAGCGCGCCGGCTGAGCGGTCCACATACCACTCGCCCGGCTGGTCGAGTTCCTCCAACAGGTTGAAGGCGTAGAACGGGGCGCCGGCCACGATGCCGTCGCCATAGGTGTACGGCAACCCGGTGGTAATCCGCCGGGCTTGCGGGTCGACCGAGGCGATGGGCAGGGTGCCGTCGGCCCAGAGGTAGTGCCAGTAGCCGAAAAGCCAGGCATCGCGTGCGGTCACCCATCGCGATGGCCGATCGCCTTCGTACTCGAACACCGCTTGGGTCCCGGGCTTGCCGCCCGGGGCGATGACTTTGGCCACGCGCACAAAACCCTCGTTGGGCCAGCGGGCCAGGGGCATGGGCTTGCCGTCGAAGAACAGTTCCATGACCGGCGAAGCCGGCCGGCCGAAACCCCTGGGCCGCAACTCGCCCAAGTCGGTGATGCCCAGGGCCCGCAGGTCCAGGCGGAGCACTTTGCCGCGGGATTCGGCGGGCAGCCGGGCCAAGACGGCCGGGTCGCCAACCTTCTCGAATCCGCCGAGCGCCTGGCCGCCGCCGAGGATCGGGCACTGGCCTTCGGCAGCGCGATAGACCACGGGGGCTTCGGCCGTGCCCGAATCCTGGGCCTCCAGCCGAAACGTGCTCTTGCGCACATAGGTCCCGCCGCGGAGCACGACCGCCGCCCCCCCGGCCGGCAATCGCCCCCCTTGCCGGCGTGCCCGGAGGAGGTCGCGAGCCGCCTCCAAGGTGGCCAGCGGGGCTTCCCGCGTGCCGGGATTGGAATCTTTGCCGTCCGGGGCGACGAAGACCTCGATGGCCGGCGCGGGCAAATCGGGAATAACGACCGGGCCGCTGGCCGGATGAGTTGCAAGCGCCGCCGATTGCGCCGCACCGCCCTTATCGGGCGGCTGCGGGGCTTGTGCCGGCCAGGCCGCGTGGCCTTCCAAGGATATCCACGTACCTACAACAAGCAACACCAGCACGCGGTGCGACAATCGCATGGAGCAAGCCTCCCTGGAAAACGTGTTAGGCAGTTGGGTTGTGCTGCAGCCGTCCCCGGCTGCCTTTTGGTGCTGCCGCCGTCCCGGCTGCCCCATAGCCTGGCAAGCTGCCCGCCCTCCGTGGCGCCACACCGTGGTCCCGGCCCGTTCAGCGCTTCGTGCCCTTTGTCTCGGCCGGTTTGTAAATGCCCAGCTCGCGCACAGCGGGCGAGTTGCCGTAGTATCCGGTAATCCGTAGTTCCAGGGTGCGGCAGGGCGTCGGTTCCAGGCGCACGACGAGGAGATTGTCGTCGTACTGGGCGTTTTCCACGCGCTTGACCGACTTGCCGTCGGCCAGCACCTCGAAATCCTTGGGCGCGTATTGGTGGTGCTGGTATCCGACCAGGCTGATGGCGGCGATGGTTTGCGGCTGGGGGAAAGCGACCACCAGGCGATACAGCTTCTGGCCATCCTGCT